>NZ_JAAKEA010000004.1:0-145144 GCF_011038935.1 Adlercreutzia sp. ZJ138
CAGCCTGTCGAGCTTGATACCAGGATCGTAATAGGAGTTCACGTTATCAAACCCCACGACCTTACACCTGCCCTCTTTAAGCAGACGTTTACACAAAAACGCACCAATAAACCCGGCTGCACCGGTTGCGAGAACCCTATTCATTTTTCTCCTTTGTTTTCATTCAGATGTTAATGAGATGTTTGGCTTCCGCCGACCCCGCCCCGTGAGCCAAGACCCTTCTTTCGTAGTCCATAAAATTCCCGGGTATTCAACGATGTCCCGGTATCCGCTTCTTAGGATCATATGAATGAATCACAAAAGGCGCTACTTTTCCTTCTGGTTGTTGATTAGAAGAGCTTTGCGTGGTAAAACAATGTCTCAAACATTGCGAATCAGCCACCTCAGCACATCTCCAAAAAAAGCAATCAGAACCGCCCGCACGACATCAGCTGCCGCATGCGGACAGGATGGAAGTGCGTCATGCAAAGCCGAACAGGGAAGATAATCATTCCGTCTGACACTAACGTATGGCCTCACGAGATGGAGACCGCCCACGCGCTCGCACGATCGGGCCTCACCGTGAAGTTCATTAGATGCAGTAAGGAACGGCATGTCACGTCTGCCGACGTAATCATCGACGGTGACGAATGGGAGATGAAGGCACCTGAGTCATGTAAGCTTAAGATGGTCGAACGTAACCTGCGTCGAGCTCTCAAGCAGTCGCCGAACGTGATCTTTGACTCCAGAAGAATGAAGGGGATTCCCGATACAGCCATAGAAAGAGAGCTGCGAAAATGGGCTCTTGAGCTGAAATCTTTGAGAAGATTGATTCTGGTCAACAGACACGGAAAAGTCATTGCAATCAAGTAGAAACCTGTTAAACTAAAAGTGCTAAAGCGCTCGAACGGTATGCATTGTACCTCCCTCGGGCGCTTTCGCTGTGTCTATGGGTGATAGGCCTTATGAGCAGGATTTCGGGTGTTCTGGATTTCATGTGGTTCAGTCCTCATTTCTGACTTTTCCCAAGCCCTACACAGCTTTCCCATAAGGTTTTATGTGTACACCCAACCCTTCTGGATTGAGTGTGTGCGAAATCCTCATCATGCGACCTACCATAAGACACAGGATGCAGGCTTAATATCACCATCTGAGAACAAGGGGTATAAGGCGCCATAAACCTGCATCCTATAACTGATCCCGCGGCAGCAGACACCACCCGCTGCCGCGGGCTGGCACCCTGCATCCCAAAATAGGAGCCCAATATGGGACGCAAGGGAACCGTCAATATTAAGAGCCCTTGGTAACTGGATAAGCCTGGCTCAAAACTGCGGAATCAAAGAGTTTGCTACTGCTGCAAACAGTATCAAGAGCGTAAAGGAATACATCGTAGGCGCTTATATGACGGGAAAGACCAACGCTTATGCCGAAAACGTCAACCGCAAGATCAAGGACATGAAACGCCGAGCTTGTGGGTTTACAAACTACAAGAGCATGAGACGTCGCCTTTTGCTTGCATATGGCAATACTCCTCTCGATAAGGGAGGAGTAGCACTGCCCAACCACAACAAGTAGGCCGCAAATTGCGGATCCTCCAACTTGTTGGAGGTGAGGCATTTGGTCTAGATTTCTAAGGTTTAACACCACTTTTTTTAAATTCCCCTGCAAGGGGCTTAGGTAGGCGTGTCCTAATAGCGGGCTAATTTGGGTGACTCAATATCGACTTTTATGTGTTTTGCTTTCATCATCGCAGGTCAGGCTAAGCTTTTGCTCGAATCGTCCACACTAAATCCTGGATACCCAGGATTGACCGAAACCTTGAAATCCCAAAGAGTGTCGGCAGACATGAAATCCCACTTTCGGGCCTTTCTGAATCTGGTGTTGTTTTGCCAATTTCTGCCTCCATTTTAGGTCTAGCAACACAACTCTCGTGGAGAGTAGTGTTGCTCACATCCCCTGAACTGGGGTATTGCGATTTCATGCGGCCACTTTCATGATTGTGTCAAGCTTCCGATTGCATCTATTAACAACGATTTCCGATAGCGCAGATCCGATAGCGTATCGGAAGCGAATATACGAGAGGTGTAAGGTGCTAGCACCACCCCACACCCCCCTTGCGGCATCTGCGTCATCAAAGGATTGGAGAACTCCTATGAACGGCAGAGAGGCCAATAAGAAAAGGAGACTTGCGTACACACAAGGCTTACTTCCTGACACATACGCAAGTGAGTGTACAAAGCCCGATGGAAGAGTGCTTACCGCACACGAAGTCGAGCTTTCTGCACTTGGAAGGATCAAACAAGGCGAGCCTAGTGCATGGGATGTACTGTGTGCCGAGTCTCTTTCGGAGAAGTGCTTTTCGCACGGCTGTGCTTTTGATGACGGCGCTATCGATGACTGCCCCGGGTGGTGCAAATTTGCCATCTTAGGGTTTGAGAGCTGGGTGATGGCCTCATAAGTAGAATACACCCTGAAGATGTCGGTCTGCCAAGCTCTGTTCGTGTCGACAAGGCAGGAACTTCCCCTGGTTTTACCGACCTCCACGTCACTGTCGATGCCCCTGATCTTAGATGCCCTCGGTGTAGTCGCACCATGACAGGACATGGCAGCTACACCAAGTGTATGGCACATGTTGTAGGTGAGACACCTTGTACCTTGACTGTTAAAATCCGCAGGTACAGGTGCAAAAGATGTGGAGTCACACAAAGTGCCGATATCCCTTTTGCCTCTGTTGTAAGCACCACTATCACTGAAGCGCTTGAGAGGCGCATTATCGATCTTTTGCGTGCACGGCAAACCATAACCGAGGTGGCATGCGCGTGTAACATCACACACGATACGGTACGTCTTGTAATCGATAGCGTACATATCAAAATGCCAGCACTGCCTTCTATCCTGCTTACAGATGAGATACATGCCAAAAGCTATCGCGAATCTGATACAGGAAAGCAGGTTTGTGTGTTTTGGGCCTGCGCATATGATGGTGCCACCGGATGCTTGGTAGATGTCATTGAAGGTAGAGGTGCCGATGACATGGATCAATGGTTTAAACAGTTCGGGCTTGACGAGCGCAAACACGTCGCCTATTTCTGTTCGGACATGTATGACATCTATCTGAACGCAGCAAAGAAATGGTGTCAGTTTGCATGCATAGGAGTTGATCGGTTCCATGTTGCAAAGATAGGCGTCGAATGTATAGATGACGCCAGACGACGACTGCAAAAAGGTGCGAGCAACGGAGCTGACATCAAAAGGCGTCACCGTAAACTTGCTGCCAATCGTGGCAAGAGAAGACGTGAACACAAAGGCGAACCGTGGGTTGACCTTGAAAAGAAGACGATATGCAACATTCTTGCCATCTGCGACTCTAAGCACTCTCACCTGCGACAAGCCTATCTGGTACTTCAACTCTACTACATATGGCAAGACCATCCCTGGACTGATAGACAGGAATGCGAGAAGGCCCTCAACAACTGGATCATGAAGGCAAGTGGGCTTGAGGTACCTGAGATGCGACGCTTTGCCAAAACGGTCGCGAAGTACCAGCAGTACTTGGTAACTGCCACGATAAGCCACATCAACACCGCTCGAGCAGAATCGACCAACGACAAGATCAAAGAACTCAAGCGCGAAAGCCGCGGGTTTGGCACCTTCGATGAAACCAGAAGACGACTTCTTTTGGCCTTTGGTGCGCTGGATGCTGTTGAGGGTGCTACTGCCTATGAAAGAAGAAAGAAGGCGCGTGTAAGCGCTTATGCTTCCAAACCTTCCAAGAGAAGTAAGAAGAAGCACTAAAGGATAGACATGGCACACCTGTCTGTGCCCAGAAGCCCGCCTGGACCTAGAGTCACATGATGTCGCATTTCTAGTTGTAAAGCTGCATCTCATAGCTTGTGTTTTAAAGCCCTTAGATCCAAGGGTATCTGCCAGTGCGCCCAAAAACCATCCTGTTTTTTCTGAAACTGGTGTTGCCGCCTTAAAACTCACGCATATCGCCTGTTCAAGTTAATGTTTTAAGCCTATCGGCAACACAGATTTCGGAAAGGCCCACTTTCGTTGTGTTTACGAGCGATAATCAATCATGTTGGCCTTATTGTTCTAGGCTTGACGTCGACGCTAATTTCAGAAAGGCCGCATTTCGATGACTGGACAGACGGTCTCGATCCACCGGCTATGGCTTTCCCGAAACCGCGCTTTGCGACGGCGATAAGCGCATCGGCAACTAGCTGGGCACCATCGCCTTTAATACAATCCCGCATACTGTCATGGACTCGCTTGAGGGATTCTTGAGAGACGGTAAGCTCCACCACCGCCCGACGGATATCGTCTGGCTGCCAGTTCAGATTCTTGATGACAGAGCCCAAAGCTAACTTCTCAAAACCGCCGATGTTTATGAGCTGATTGTCCACAATGGGCACGGCGGCAGAGGGCACGCCGAGAGTACACAGCTCATAGAGGGTCGTGCCTGCGGCAGAAACAACCAGGTCGTTTTCCAGCATAAGGTGAGCCATGTCGACCACATCGTGCAGCAGGACCAGATTATCGTCGTTAAACGCAGAGTCCTCGAAAGTTGCAGCTCTTCCCACCACGACAGTGATCCGCGCTTGGGGTAAAGCGGCTCTACAGCCGGCAACCATACGCTCCAAGGAATGATGAGGGTTAGTAGACCCGCTGGTAACCATTACGTTTAGAACGGGATAGCTGATGCATGCCGTGCCCGCCAAGCTACTGAAGAGGGGGGCCACTATCGCGTAGCGCGGTCCTATGAGCAGAAAAGTAGCAGGGCTGCGTGAGCCATATACAAAACGGTAATCTTTCTCCTCGAAGGCAAAGCCGTAGTTGACCACGCCAAGCACAGGCCACGGCTTCGGTATCTCTAGACAGCCGTCTGTAAAGGTGTAGGCATCATCTAGATACACTACCCTCAACCCGCAACTTGCCATTGCGGCAAAAAACGGCTCACTGACCGCATAGGAGTCAACAACGACAACATCGCGAGCTGTGACTATTGAAGCTATCCGGATGCCGTCCTCAGCCCCAAGATTCATGCAGTCGCCGAACATGACGATAGATTCAACACCGGCAGACCCCAAAAAAGCTCGGGAGTTCTCGTCCGAGACAAGAAAACGCACGTCAACCCCACGCTCTCTCAGAGCTGAGGCGATAGCTGAGCAGCGCATAAAATGGCCTGATCCTATGGCGGCATTAGCATCAACACGAAAGAACACAGTCAAAGGTGCAGCCCCCCCTACAGACCTTGCAGCACGCTGCGGCAGAGTTCAGGAGTAAGCCCCTCACATTTACCCAGTCTGCCGCCAGCCATGATCTTTTCTACGCACTCGTCCATATTGCACCAAACGGCCGCGCGGATGTCGTCAGCGGGCAAATTAAGCCCTTTGTAAAAACGCGTAATAACTTCCAGTCCGGAAAACCCATTGCGCAGGGCATAAGGGCAGTTGTCCTCCAGACCCTGCAAGTGTATCTGATAATAAGGGTTACCTGCCATGGCGCGCACCCACGCTGGCATCACCAGCGACAGAACGTGCCCATGAGAGCCAGGCAGAGTACCGCTGAGGCGATGCTCTATCTCGTGAGCGACCCAATCGCAAGAGCGTCCAGCTGAAAAGAGGTAGCTGAGACCCAAGCTGCCCAGGATCATAATGCTTTCCCTAGACTGGACGGTCATAGTCTCGTCGTCAAGATTATTCCAGCTCTCGATGAGAGAAGAAATAGACCCGTAGATAAGCATGTCGAAGGGATCGAGCCTTTCCTGAGTACAGAACAGCTGCTCGAGCAGATGTGCCATAATGTCTGAGCAGGCACAGGCCAGCTGCCGTTTACTCAGTGACTCTATTACCTTCGGATCGCAGATGGCGAAGGCAGGACTCGCTAGTCGATGTGCGCGAGCGATCTTCTTACCCGAACAACCCTCGCTTATGACAAAAGAGTTGTTGCACTCACTTCCGGAGGCAGGCAAAGTGAGTATAACCCCGACGGGAAGAGCCTGCTTAAGATCACGAAAACCCTGAGCAGCGTCATAGAACCGCAAGTCTTTACCAACTTCACGTCTCATCCCGTAAAGCAGGGCAGCTGCCTTGGCAGCGTCGATGACCGATCCACCTCCAGCGGCCAGAATGAGATCAGGTGCGAATTCTTGACAAATGTCGCAAATGTGCTCAACTAGAGCCTCATCGGGGTTCGCGCCGCATTTACCGAACTCACTGTAAGCAATGTTCCTGGCGTCAAAAATCGCGTGCACGTCTTTGTCGAGGCCCAGCTTAGGAACAGCATGAGGCCCGTGTATAAAGACTACCCTACTACAGCCCTCCAGTCTCTCGCCCAAATGAGTCATGGCGTTATCCCCAAAGACGTACATCGTGGGCATGGTGAAATAGAAGTTCTTTCCACTAGAATCCATACACATGGCTCCTCAGCTGCTCGTGGGCCCTTTTTAGTACCTCAATGCATTGATCTATCTCCTCAAAAGAGAGGGTGTAGCTGGGCAAAAAACGTAGCACCCTTCCCCCGTCGGATCCCTGGATGAGCACTCCGTTCTCCAGCATAAAGCTATGAAACTCACGATATATAGGACGATAGTCATCCACACTGGGGATTTCAAAATCCATACCCAACATGAAGCCGACGCCGCGAGCATCCACAAGCCAATCGCACTCAGCTTCCACTTCCTTTAGACGCTTAAGGAAATAGCGACTTTTCTCCTCCACTTGGGCCATAAGGTTGTGCCGTTCGATGTATTCAATACCGAAGCTCACGATATCGGCGGCAAAGCTGTCATTTTGGTGGGAACTGTAATGAGTGAGGGTGATAGCGCTTTCGTCTACTAATCGCCCGGAGAATAGTAGAGCCGCCACGGGATAGCCAAGCCCTATAGCCTTTGAACAGATAACGAAGTCGGGGCTTAAGCTGTACTTCTGAAAGGCAAACCATCGGCCGAGACGGCCGAAACCAGTTTGCGATTCATCCAAGGCAAGCAGCACGCCGTATCTTCTCAAAAGTGCGCTCATTTCCGCCAGAAACGCCTGTCCGGGATAGATTAGGCCGCCTACGCTCACTACCGGCTCGATGACCGCCACGCCGATCTCGTGGGCATGGTTGTCTAGAATCTCCTCAAGCTCCCGCAAGCTCGCCTCAGCTTCATCCGCATTGCCGCCATGAGGGGTGCGGACAGGGAAAATGTGTGGCACTAAGGGACGCGCGTACACACCCGAGTAGGTGATTGACTGAGAACCCATGGTGAGGCCGTGGTAGCCGTTGTGGAAGCAGATCACGCCGTCTTTGCCGGTCACGTGCTTGGCGTATCGCAGGCAAGTCTCCACCGCCTCGCTGCCAGTGCTCAGCAGCAGCGTGCGTGCATCAAAGCTGCCGCTAACCTCGTTGAGCCTATGCGCCGCAAAGAGCACCTTCTCGGAGACAGCTGAGGTGCAGGAGTGTTGATGGGTAGTGGCGTTTTTGCCTATGATCTCTGCCAAGTCGGGATTGGAGTGACCCAAAACGGCGCAAAACTGACCTGAGTTTACGTCCAGAATCTTACGGTCGTCCTCGGTGTAGAGGTAATTGCCGCTCGCACGACGGATGACGAAGTCCTCGAACGGAATAACAGGAGCAAGGAGTTTCATTCTTTCGTCCATAAGGGTTTCCTTTCGAATAGGGCGAAGA
This sequence comes from Adlercreutzia sp. ZJ138, assembly GCF_011038935.1. NCBI lineage: Bacteria > Bacillati > Actinomycetota > Coriobacteriia > Eggerthellales > Eggerthellaceae > Adlercreutzia > Adlercreutzia sp. ZJ138. The sequence continues at coordinate 7,657 of NZ_JAAKEA010000004.1, forward strand.
GCTCTTCGGCGATACTCATCATCTGCTGCTTGGTGGGTCCCTGAATAATAACGTAGCCGCGGCCCATCACTGAGTGTCCGTCTACCACCTTGCATAGGCGGTCGCCCGGCTTGATTGAGCACCGGTAATCCACGACAGCTCCGCCGAAGGATGCTATCTGCTCTTCGCCGGGAACGGCTATTACCTCGCACTCACCAAAGTCGAAGTACCGAATGAGCAGGAGATTGATGCCCTCTGGATCAAAAGAGAACGACTGGCCCATCTGGTAGTTGAGGTATTGTTCCACTGGTAAGACGCCAGTTGCGGCAGGGGTGAAAACGCTTGAGAGCATATGACCTGAAGGCCGCGGAGATATCTCAATAGGAAACACCTCATCGTCGCAGACCATCAAATCGGCATGTAACAGGCAATCTCTCAGCCCCAGGGCCGCTACGGCAGCTTCCATGAAGCCTTCAACACGTCGGTAAAGTGTTTTCTCCTGATGAGGCACCGCAAAATACCCGACGCACTGACGAGCCGGCGGTGCAGTGTTGATCTTCTCCCGAAGCAGAATAATGTGCAGCGCATCACATACAACTGCGGCATCCAATCCGTATTCTGTGCCCGGCGCGGCGGTCTCGAATACGTAGTCCTCGTCAAAATCCAGGTTCGAGGCAAAGCTAGCCATTTGCTCAGCGCTTTCGGCCACAAACACGCTACGGCTGCCCGAGCCGAACCGAGGCTTCATGATAATCGGATAGACAGCGGGAGAGGGTAGGCATGTACCCTCGTCAACCAGGAAACATTCCCCATCGCGCAGGCCCTTAGATGCCATGACCCTGTGGAAGAGGTACTTGTCGACGCAGCGTTCAACAGCCTGAGCTCCAACCCCTTTCATTCCCATCCCGTCATTGACGGTGCCCGCAGTAAGCACCCATCGACCGATGGGCACAGGGAGAAGAAAAGAGACGCTGCGTTCACGCAGTGCCTCCATTACAACCTCAGCATCACGAATATCGACGACGACAGGATCGTCGACAGCAGTAAGCCCTTCAGCTTTCGGGTCGCTGTCAAGACCCACCACGCGAAGGCCTCGGCGCTGTGCCAGCTTTATCGCATGCAAAGACTCCGAACCCGCGCCAATGACGGCGCAGATGCCTTGCTGTCCATGGGTCATAAAGTACTCCTATCTGATCACGCTATCGGTAAGGTATTGGGTCACCGAAGGAGTAGGCACGATCGGCCGGAGTACCCAGCATCTCCTCGTAGTACTTAGGCTTCGCGCCGTAGCCAGGCCGCACCACGCGGATATTCTCGAGCGAGAACGACTCGCCTTCAGCGATGTCGGCGCAGGCGAACACCGATCGGCGAAACGCCAAGTTAGATACCTCCTTGGTCGACGGCTCGTAGCAGGGTGTACCCACGGCGGCAACGGCGGCGTTCACGGCGTCCACCATTGCGCGGAACTCGGCAGGCGTCATTGAGAATGCGGAGTCGGCGGTCTTGATGTCCTTGTCCAGGCAAAAATGCTTCTCGATGACCCGTGCGCCCAGCGCAGCGGCCACGATATCAGCAGTGTGACCCATCGAGTGATCCGAGAACCCCACGTGACACCCAAATCGACGCGCCATATCAGGGATCGAAGCCAGATTCATGTCCGCCAGGTCGGCTGGGTATTCGCTGCAGCAACGAAGCAACACGATGTCGTCGTTGCCGACCGAGCGCATGGCGTCCACCGCATCTTGGATGTCTTCAAGCGACGCCATGCCAGTGGATACGATCATTGTCTTACCTTTGGATGCCGCATATTTCAGCAGGGGTGTATCAACAAGCTCAAACGACGCAATTTTGAATGCATCCACGCCGAGGTAAAGCAGGAAGTCCACCGCGTCGGCATCAAACGGCGTGGATAGGAAGTCCATCCCCCGCTCGACACAACGCTCACATATCGGTGCGTGCCACTCGTAGGGAAGCGACGCCTCAGAGTACAGCTCGTAGAGTCGCCTTCCGTCCCAAAGCCCGCCCTTTATCCTGAACCACTCCTTGTCGCAGTCAAGCGTCATCGAGTTGGCCGTGTAGGTCTGCACCTTCAAGCAGTCGGCACCCGCCTCAGCGGCGGCGTCCACTATGCGCAGCGCGAGATCCAAATCGTTGCCATGGTTGGCGCTCATCTCGGCGATGAAGTACGGTCTACCTGCGGCAAGCCTGTCATGTATCACGCTCATACGCGTCACCTCTTCCACAGGCTCGGCATAACCACTTCCGCAGAAATGCCGGAAAACTCGCGGTTCATAAGCTCGATCACATCTGTTGGCAGCGGCCTACCGAAAGCGCAGATGTCCTCTTCAAGCTGCCCGAGCGAATCCACACCGAAAACGAGTGCTGATACCGCATCTTCGCGCGCCACGTAACCCATCGCAAGATCAACACGGGATATGCCGGTCTCATGAGCTATGGAATCGAGTTTTTTCAGTATGGGAACTGCCTCTTCCAAGAATGGTGGGACATCGGAGGGGGACATAGTCACCAGCCCCTGGATAAAGGCGCTTCTCGTGTCGAACTCCACGCCCGCAGCGGAAGCCGCATCAAGCACCCCCGCTTCCTTCATTCGTCTATCGAAGATGCTATAGGGTGCCTGCATGAAGTCCACAAGACCGCTATCGATACACGCGAAGGCCTCCTCAGGATCGTAGACCGAAACGCCCACCTTGCGAGCCAAGCCCTTCTCCTTCACAGACTGCAGAGCTTTTAAGATATCGGCTCTGAAAGCATAGCGAGAACTGTGCAGGAGATAGGCGTCAACATAACTCGTGCGCAGTCGCGAGAGAGATTCACCAAGGCGCAAGGCAATGACGGCTTCGAGTTCTTCAGATGGCACCCCATCAAGTGAATTAGGCAGCAGCTTCGTGCTGATCGAGAGATTCTCCCTAGACGCCGAGCCCCTCGAGAGGAACTCGCCAACTATCCATTCAGCATCACCGTAAGCCTCTGCGGTGTCAAACGACATCACCCCATTTGCTGCGGCATACTCCAAGCAGGCTATCGAGGCTTCCAACCCTGGCTTCTTCTGACCGGCAATCCCATAATCCATGCCGAACTGAACGGTTCCCAATCTCAGCTTCACGTTAGTCAACCTCCTCCACGCCCAGCATCCCAGCAGACACTTTGATGCTCTGCTGTCTTGAACAGCCGACAATCCTGTCCTCGTTAAGGGACTTGGCAAGCCCCTCGTTGCGGGAAAACCGCGCGTTCAACGCTCTCAGTTCCGGGTTCGCATCGAGAAACGAAAGGATGTCGGCATAGCCGAAGTCATCTCGTCCTTCATCGGCAAAGTGCTCGAATATCGCGCGCACCAGCTCGTAGTCCTCCGGTTCATCCACCGTCCATCGCTCGTCGCCGTGATATCCAATCGAAGACTCATAGTTCTGGAGCCTGAAAAGATCGGGGTTTCTCACGATGTACTGGGTCACGTGCTCGCGCTGGGAGGACATACGCGCTTCTTCCCAAGACCTCTCTAATGCCGTGAATCTGATAATTTCGAGATCGAGGCCGTCCGGGAAAGACTCCGTTAGCATACCCAGGTAGTCGAAGCCAGGTTCCATCTGCCGTATCGCGTCGTCTAGCAGCGCGGCGTCAAAGCACGGACAATCCCCTGTGACGCGCACGACGTAATCCGGATGAAACGGCAACGCAGCTCGATAATACCGATCCAGCACGTCGTCTTTCGAACCTGCGTAGACATCCACCCCGATCCTATTGCAGAACTCAACTACAGCGATGTCGTCTTCTTGGTCTGTGGTAGCCACCATGACGTGGTCGACAAGTTCACTTTTGCAGACCCGCTCCACCACCCTCTGCAGTTGGGGTTTTCCCGCGAGATCCATCATGATTTTCCCGGGAAGCCTGGTGGATCCGGTTCTCGCCTGAATTACTGCAAGGAAGTTCATTTTTCGACCTCCTAGAGCAGTCGTCCGAAGCCCGAATGACACACAGGTCCATCGAGCTTCTCCTTGATGTCAACACCAGAAGCGCGGATGTCCGCAATCTGCTCGAACACGGCGTCGATATTCTCTAGGTACTCATTCACGATTTCGTCTGTATGTGCCGCAGACGAGTAGAACGCTGTGGACGCGAGATATCCACGTTTAAGCATCTCTTGGGTTACGTAGGTTTTGTACGCAAGAGGTTCTTCGACATCGAATCCGAAGTGGGCAAGAGGGTCTATACCGCCAATCTCTATGGGTAGCCCATGCTTAGTACCAGAATCAGCCCATCCAGCTTTTACACGCCGCCCTACAGCGATCTGATGTTCCCAAACTCTATCTCGCTCATATACTTCTATGTTCTTTAGCGTGGCTGCAAGACCTATGCGCTCGGTATAGAAAGTGCTGCTGATAAACGTATCCTGCGCAGCATCCATTATCTCCTTGCGGCCTATGACAACCGAAAGAGGGTATCCGTTTGTCATGCCCTTAGCAAACGTCGCCATATCGGGATTAACTCCAAGTACCTTGTGGCTACCGCCTGCACACAGCCTGAAGCCTGCGGAAATCTCATCGAACACAAGCACGATGCCCTCTTTTTCGGTGGTCTTCCTAATCTTTTCCAGGAAACCATCCTTTGGATAATCGTTTCGGATTGGTTCCATGACGACTGCGGCTATATTGCCCCTGTTCTTCTCGACAAGAGCATAGAACTCCTCGATCCTGTTGTAATGAAATGGGAGATTGGTTCCACCTAGACCTTTCGGCACACCGGCAGGAGCAAGCCCAGCGATATGATGATCGTTAAGAGCATTTGTGTTCGATATGTTCGCCGCGAGGTACCAATCGTGCCAGCCATGGTATCCGCAGAACAAAACGATATCCTTGCCAGTGTACGCCCGAGCAATGCGCACCGCCATGGAGACGACCTCTCCACCCGCCTTTGCGTACCGGACTCCTCCCGCCCAGGGGTGAAGACTCAACATCTTTTCGGCAACGTAGACTTCTTCGGGTGCATTCAGCGTGCACATCCCACCCGAATCGATAGCCTCTTTCGTAGCCTTGTCGATTTCGGGATTCGCATAGCCGTTGACGTTTGCACCAATACCCATATAGCTTACGTCGTAGTAATGTCTGTCATCGAGATCCCACACCTCGCAGCCAGACGCTTTGCTGTAATAAGAGGGCCACCCATCCGGCAAAAACATTTCCGGCCGCTTGCTCAGAAGTTGCGTGCCTCCAGGAATAACCTTCTTCGCCTCGACGTAGAGGTCTTGCCCTTTGCCAGTGTTGTATTCCATGCGTTTCTTCCTTTCAGCTATTAAACGTCGTAAATGAACACGCTCTCCGCGTATTCGCGAACATAGTCAAAATGGTCTTCCTTGATGATCAGGTTGGGGCTTTGCCCAAAAACCAGCGAACCCGATGGAATATCCGTGTCGATTACGTACGTGTTAGCTGCGAAGATCACGTAGTCCCCCATGTTGCTTCGACCGAGGATTTTCGAATCTCCCATCATGAACACGGAATCGCCAATGGCGGGTTATATGCCGTGAACATATCTCGTTTGAGACATCGTCAACAGCATGTTGCCTCCTTGGCCGCGAGACAATAGGACACCACTTTACGAACAGCTTTTACTACGTTCTTAGCATCTTCATCAGTCATACAGCAATGCAGCGGCAGCGTCACCGCCTCCTCGTAGTAGCGGTTTGCCTCTGGGCAGCAGTTCTGGTCGTACCCGAGATCTTGGTAATAGGGAAGCCGGTACACGGGCAAGTAGTGTACGTTCACGCCTAAGTTCTCGGCGCGGAGGGCGTCGTAGACGAAGCGGCGCGTAGTCCCGAGCGACTCCTGCTTGAACCGCAGACAATACAGGTGGCGTACGGTGTCTTGGGGAGTTGCGTCATATTGGAATGACACCTCGGGCATCTCTGCGAATTCGCGGTTATAGAACGCCACGATCTCTCGCCTGCGCACGGCAAACTCCGGAAGGCGCGCAAGCTGGCTTGTGCCAAGCGCTGCCTGAGTATCACTCATGCGATAGTTATACCCCAGCTCAAGTTGCTCATAGTACCAGCCACCCTCGTCGGGGTGTCGCAGCTGGGTCCCATCGCGCGTGATGCCGTGCTTGGCGAACAACAAAAAGCGACGTGCCAGCTCGGGGTCATTCGTCGCTACCGCTCCGCCCTCGCCAGTCGTGATCGTCTTCACGGGGTGGAAGCTGAAGCAGGTGACGTCAGCCACGGATCCTACGGGACGCCCGCCCGCATGGAGGGACCCGAGCGAGTGAGCCGCATCCTCGATAAACACGAGACCATACTCGTCACAGATCTTGCGGATCGCAACTGAGTCGACCGGCACGCCACCGAAGTCAACAGCAACGATAGCCTTTGTTTTGTCCGTAACCTTAGCGCGGATGCTCTCTGGATCGATGTTCCAGGTCACAGGATCGATATCAGCGAACACCGGCGTGCCGCCGCAGTAGAGCACACAGTTCGCCGAAGCGGCAAACGTAATCGGACTCACGATCACTTCGTCACCCGGGCCGATACCAGCCGCCAAACACGCAACGTGCAGCGCCGCCGTTCCGTTGGCAACCGCGGTCACAAAGGACGCACCCGTAACCTCCTTAAGGGACTCCTCGAACGCTTCAGTCGCAGGGCCACAGGTGAGATAGTCGCTGTGTAAGCAATCAACAACAGCTTGAATATCTGTCTCACTTATAACCTGGTGCCCATAGCCAATCATGTGCGGACTTGCGGGTATACCACCATACATGGCAAGCTTTTCCATGGAGCCCTCCTAGTAGTGGATGTCCATCTTGGATACCAGTCCACGCAACTGCTCGACAGTAAGCCACTCCGTATTCGTTCCAGAGTCATATACAAAGCCGGGTTCAACTTTCTTCCCGCCATGCAGGTCGACCTTGGATAAGTCGCACCACTCCATGTGCGGGTAGACGACGTAGTTTCTTTCGTACTCATAAGTGGTAAGCGAGTCGGCGGCGGGTACCATGCACTCATGGAGCTTCTCTCCCTCGCGAATGCCCACCTCAACCTGCTTGAGACCGGGCGCCATGGCGGTGGCAAGATCAGTTACCCTAAAGGACGGGATCTTTGAGATGAAGGTCTCGCCGCCTGTTGCCTCGGCGAGCGCCTTCACGACGAGCTGAATACCTTCGTTAAGCGAAATCCAAAAGCGCGTCATACGAAAGTCGGTAATGGGAAGTTCAGTAGCTCCCTCACGAATGAGCTTGTCGAAGAAAGGAATAACCGAGCCGCGTGAGCCTGCTACATTGCCGTAGCGTACAACCGAGAAGGTGGTTCCGCATTGCCCACGGTAGGCGTTGGCAGCCACGAACAGCTTGTCTGAGACGAGTTTGGTGCCGCCGTAGAGGTTCACCGGGTTCACAGCCTTGTCAGTGGACAAGGCGACTACCTTCTCGACCCCGGTGTCAAGCGCCGCATCGATGAGATTCATGGCACCATCCACATTGGTCTTGATGGCTTCCATCGGGTTATACTCGCAGGCAGGTACCTGCTTGAGTGCTGCAGCGTGAACAACGTAGTCGACATCGCCAAGAGCTCGACGCAGACGCGCCCCGTCACGCATGTCGCCTATAAAGAACCGGAGCTTGGAGTCGTAATCCTTGCCTGCGGCCCTTCCCAGCTCAACGAACTTATTTCGCATCACGAACTGCTTGTACTCGTCGCGCGAGTAGATGACCACCTTCCTGGGCTCGTAGTTCTCGAGCACGTACTGGGCGAACTCGTTGCCGAACGAGCCCGTGCCCCCGGTGACGAGTATCGTCTTGTCGTTGAGCATATGGGTACTTCCTTTCTTCTCAATGCGCCAGGGCAGACGCTAGGATTCCGTTGTCAAAGTGCAGGCGGGGACGGATTAAATGGCTCTTTATAAAAAGTTGGGGGATTTTACTGTTTTGGGGCATTTATGCCAGTAGTCGCATCCACTCATCTAATATCGCGATTCGCAACCCAATCACAAACAAATTTACGGACGGAAGAAATATGGGCACGATAAACAATCGTCGTCCCAAACAGAATCGCAACACCTAAAGCTAGGCGAAGTACAAACGCATTAAAAAGGACAGTATTTGACGCACAGATGCAAACAATGGCGCCACATACTAGTATGCTTCTCTTGGGATTTGCAACCATCTTGTAATAGCGTGCACCGATAACACTACTCATAATCAAATTAAAGCTAGAGCCCACACATGTACCAATACCCGCTGCTAGGCCACCAAGAAACGGCGCAAGCGCGAATGTCACCAGCGCATTGGCACAAACCGCACCGAAAGCAATAAGTGCCGCTACCCCAGACTTCATTTCCAGTATAATTCCGTAGTTTGTTGTCTCCGCAATGAGTCCAAATACAGGCGAGAGCATGAGAAGCATAAAATACGGCCTCGACGACTCATATTCCGACCCTACAAGCAGGTAAAGCACGTCCTGTCCCACAAGCACCAGCACAACCAAGACAATGGACGCAAGCAGAATGTAATCGTGCATTTTCTTTATTGTCGCCTGCTCGCTCTTATAATTCCTGTAAACATAGGGTGCCCAGAAGGTCTGAAACGCCTGCGAGAAAAGGTTGAAGCACGACGCAAGCGATACACCAAGCGAAACGATGCCAGCGTCGCTCCAGCGCCCGACAAAACCCATAACCATTCTTCCAACGGAAGGGTTTGCCTGTGCTACAACTCCGCTAAGCACACAGGGTAATCCAAATTTAAGAAGCGTAACTAGGCGCTCCTGATCGAGACGCGGTTTTTCGAAAATATGTTTTCTAGAGCGCCACGCAGCACCTAGCGAAGCAAGCGCCATGAGTACCGTGATGAAGATAACGCTGGGCGCAAAGTCAGTCGTAACCCATGCAATAAGCAGAAAAGAAACCTTGGTTATCAGAGTCTGCAAAATTTGCTGAACGCTATAGTCAACCACGCGTTCGTCCATACGAGCTTCTGTGTTGCATATTCGAAAGAGAACAACAGCCGCAGCATAGATAACAAGTGCAAGAATAGGCGCTAATTCGGGCGTTTCAAACAGTACGTTTCCCACAGCTTCATAGAAAGCGATGAGCGAGATAGAAACAACTCCAAGAGCAAGCAACGAAGTAAGCAACGCAAGAGTTGCCAACTGAGAGGATGTCATACCACGTGGCGGCTCATAGTAGAACCTGATGAAAGAGCTGTCCATCCCAAGTGGCAACATAGACATGAGAATTGCCCCGGCGGAAATAAACACTGATATTTTGCCATAGCTATCCGCAGGATAAAAGTACGACACCAATGGCACAAGGAGCAAAGTAACCAAAGCGCTGACGGCTGGCACGACTGCGTACCCGCCTATGCCCTTGAGCATACTCCGAGCGCTAGACATCTCTAATCTGTCTCTGTCGAAGCCGTGTCGGAGGAATTGTCGGAGAGTGTATTTCGGCCTTTTTGTTTTCATTGAAAAGGCCGAACACCCTAGCCAGAGCATAAACCACCATACAGTCGAACACAATCCAGTCCATACGTCCAATGTAGAAATAGTAAACGGGAGCAAATAAACAAACAGTCGCTACACATGGATAAAGCATACCGCACAAGATATTTGATTCTTTATATTGTTCGATCTTGGAGAACAGAAGCCCAAAGACAAATGCGGCAAATGGGGCGAGATAGATACCGAAGTCGATGATCAGACTCCATACGAAAGTCGAATATCGATTGAAAGAGCCCCCCAAATCGATGGCATACTGCCCTTGGGCAGCAATCAAGTTTACTCCTACGACAGAGGTCAGCTTCTGTACTATTCTCCCAATCTGTGAAAACCAGTAGGGAGAGTCAGGCGCGTAGTTGGTCACGAAATAGCAGAAGTAAGCGGGAGCCTGACCCAGATAGGCGAAGAAATTAAAGATTGCGTCCATAACTGTTTTTGAGAAGCCCCCGCTGGAACCGTAAAACGTAGCCCAAGGCTCGCGTATGCGCACATCACCAGTAACCGCCACCGACCAGTTAGTCGGCGCGATAATTCCTCTAGCATCCATCATGCCGACGAAAACCGCCAAAAGAACCGCCGCAACGGCGATAACAAGCAGAAGGACACCGATCTCCCTCAGTCTGATTTCGCCGATTCCTCTCTTGATCTTTTTTCTCTTGCGAAGCTTCGCAAAGAGATAGATAAAAAAATACGCAGCTGTGGTAAAGCGTGACCCCTGAATCAAATTACAGAATGCCATGCCGCAAAATCCGGCGAAGACCAGTGCGTTACCCGAGCGCTTAAGCGGAACGCAATTTACCTCAGCAAGAAGAAAACTCGCAACCCCGAGTTGCGTGAGAACGTTTAATATTTGCTCTACTGGCTTAACGCTTTCGCTCTCAGAAATGTCTGTCTCAGATAGAAGAAGCCTATTGGATATCACAAGATGAACAGTGAGAAACACAGCGCTGAGTAAAGCTATCGCGCTTAAAAAGAGAACCAAGGATCTCACTTTATGCTGAGAAACGCACACCGATATTCCTTTTGATACTTTACCTGAAGCAAAATATATATGTTTTCCCACACGTAAGCCCAGATAAAATACCAGAAAGACTAGGAGAAGGTACCATAATGCCCAATCACCATAGATCTCCCAGCGGAGCGGGCCCAGAAAGAGCGTTCCGAACACAATCGCACAGCCAATGAGAAACAAGCTGGCCACCGATGGGGTGCGCCCCGCGAAGCGAACTACATTATCTTTCAATTTGTCAGACATAAAGCCCGCACCACATACGTAATGCAGCGGCAACCTCAGCTACAACGTTCTCGCCCATCGATACAGAGTCGTAATACGAGGTAGGGTACATATCTGACAGCAGTCCACGCACGAACTCCCGACCTCCAAAAGAAGTATCAAGCTGTCTGGACAAATCCCCTAATCGCACATAGTCCACAACGAAGCAGTTGGGATGGAGGTCAGAGTAGTAATTCCCCTCGAGCGAAAGGACGCGTTTGCCACGCAGAAGAGCCTCAACCCCAACCGTTCCATCATCAACAAGAACATTGTCGAAAGCTCTCAGCATGCTATTGCTTCTCACCATAGCGTGCACAAGACGCACATTCTCGTAATTCGAAAGTCTCTCATAAAAGTTAAGCTCGCGACGCCCGAACATCGCCGGATGCTCCTTGACGTAGAACATAACAGACGGGTCAGAACGCTCGATGACGTCACAAACATAATCGGAATAACCTAAAGGCGCAACACGATTAAGCCAATAACTCGTACTCGCTTCTGGGACATAATGGAGCGGAAAATAAATAGACTGTCTAACATCCACGTCATAATCTTCCATGTCGTGAAGGATAGAACTCCAGCCTTTACAATAGAAGTCACTAAGCTTGCGTTCCCTCAGCATTTCCGTTGCATACAACTGGTTATCCTGGTCGCCGTGAATCAACCTCCGAACCGGATTTACGAAAGATTCGATTATTCGTCTGCGCAGATAGAATCGAATAGCACTAATGTCACTTTTTTTGATGTTCTTTTCTTCCGACTTAGGAAGAAATCCATCCTCAGACAGCAGTTTATAAACCCTCTGAACCTCATCATCACTAACCTTGCGTCCAAGACGCATACGTTCTCCATATGTGGTGAACATCATGTAGCCCTTGATGAATGAGGCAACGAAAGATACGAAGGGAATTCCGCGATCCTTTGCTATTTTCGCGCAGACATCCGAGCAGTAGCAATCGATGGCATAGGAATAGACTAAGTCGAAATCCTTTTTGTCGAAAAGCCCTTCAAGGCCCGCCCACACTCTACCAACAACGCGACGTGCCCGAGTGACATCGCAGTTCACCAGAAACCTGTCTCTGGAAACAACATCTCTAAAAACATCCTCCGTTAATGTAGCTTCAAGCGATGTTTGACCCCCCGCATACAGATACTCTCCAAGCCACACATCAGCAACTCCACGTTCTTCGGAGTAGCTCGTTATCTCGGCATTTGGGAATACGCACCGAAGAACTTCATAGTCAAAGTCCCTCCGCCATTTTCTGGTATAGAGCAAGATGTTCATAACGGATACCTCTTATCTCCCACTGTTGTCAGTCGTTCAATCGATCCCAGTTTCGCCTAACGATTCATCCACTACAGAAAAAGCAATGGATGTATCTCTCTTTTGAACGATGAGGGAATGATCTGAATACGAGCCGTTGAGCACACATCCCGCACCAATAACGCAGTTGTCCCCGATCGTAGTCCCTCGAAGAATGATAGTTCCTGCCCCGATCCAGCAGTTCTCTCCGATGAGAACTTCGCCGTACTTGAAGGACCCCTCTTTAAGTCCCCCTCTTGAGCGAAAATCATGGTCGTGATCGTAGACGAGAACGTTCGGGCCGAACTCACAGCCAGACCCAATCGACATTTTGAGTCTGCAATTGAACTGACATCCGGAATTCAAGAACACGTCGTCGCCGAATTCCAAGACGCCGTCTCCCTGAACGCTGAACCTGCAGCCTCCGCGAGTCCTCAGCCTTTTTCCAAAGTTGATTGATGATTTGCTCGAAAGGGCTATCGAGTCGCTCAGAGCCAAGCAGGTAACTGGTGAATAAGAAAAGTGCTGCCTGTGAACGATCTTCCCACCAAGAAACCGAATGTTCGTAGTAAACACCCGCGCTGCTGCCACTATCGTTTTCTTAACTTGCATCTAGTTCTTTATTCCCATCGTCTTGCAGATGACGTCGTTCACCTTGCGCACGTCGAAGAGTTCCTCGGCCATGCATCTACTTGTCTCGCCCATGCGCTCCGCGAGCGTCGAGTCGTCGATGAGCCTAGTCATCGCCTCGGCGATGACCTCGGGGTCCCTCGGCGGCACAAAGAAGCCGTTCTCACCGTCGCGCACGACCTCGCGGCAGCCCACGGCGTCCGCCACGATGAGCGGCCGTCCCGTCGCCATGGCCTCAAGCGCACTTTTGGGCGTGCCCTCACCGTAGTAGCTAGGCAGCACAAAGCAGCTGCAGCGCTCCAAAAAGGGCTGTACTTCGCTCGGTCTCTTCTCCCCTTCGTATTCGACAGTGCCGTCATTGATGTATTGACGCAGTTCTTCGGGTTTAAGCGCCGTGGGATTCGTATCGAAGGGACCAACCAGGTGAAAACTCACCTCTGGGTGAATGGATTTCACAACGCGAGCGGCTTCCAGATAATCAAATACTCCCTTACCACGGACAAGCCTACCAACGAAGAGAAAGGATGTTTTGGCGGGAAGCGGCCGCATCGGGTACTTCCCGAGATTTACCCCAGACCCACGAACCATAACGACCTTGGCATGATCGACAATGCCAAGATCTTCAAATAACTTCACGTCCTCTGAATTTTGGAAGAATGCACTGCGTACGTTTTTGAAAGCTCGACGGTACTGCATAGAAACCACCTTGCGTACCGCTCTCGACTTGGTGTCATCTGCATGAAACACAGACCCCAGGCCGCCCATCATTACATACACCTCTTCGATTCCCGCTGAGCGCGCAGCTAGTGTGCCGTATATGTTGGGCTTAGCTTGATACGTGAAAACCTTGTCCGGACGCTCACTCCGCAAAAGAGACCTCAGCTCATACTGGGTCTTTATATCTGCTATAGGGTTCGTGCCATTGCGAGAAACACGGTAACGTCGGTAACCCACTTCGTGACTGGAGAAATACTCCACCCATTCTTCTTCAGGCTCATCTCCGAAAACGACAACTTCGCAACCTCGATGTACGAACTCATCGATCATGTCAATACGAAAGCGCGGAATTGTATTTGTGGCAGCGGTAATGACGGCGATCTTTGTCATCTTGCTCCATCCCCTGTGAATATGGTCTTCACGGTGAGCCACACAATACGAAGATCTAGTCCTATGCTACGGTTTTCTATGTACTCAATGTCGTAGAGAACCTTCTCTGTAGGCAACAGATCATAGCCGCCACTTACCTGGGCCAGGCCAGAAAGGCCTGGGCGCACCAGCGTGCGGTAATGCCAACCATGAATGCGCTCTTCAAACGCTTCACAAAACGCCGGGCGTTCTGGGCGTGGACCTATCAGGCTCATATCGCCTTTGAGAATGTTCCAGAACTGAGGGATCTGGCAAACAGCCAGAATTCTCACTGCGCTGCCCCTTCGCCTTCGTGTCCTGGTACCGTTGTTTCCACAACTTCGGAGCCGGATAACTTCGAGAACGTGCCTATGAGGCACTTAAGATCAAAGGCAATGCCGCGCCTGCGCATGTATTCGCCATCGAGTGCTGACTTGGCTTCAATAGTTAATTCATCACGGCCGTTAATCTGTGCCCAACCGGTAAGGCCAGGGCGCACTTCGTTGGCGCCGTACTTGTCACGCTCGGCTACCAGGTCAAACTGACTCCAAAGGGCAGGTCTGGGGCCGACCACACTCATGTCACCTTTAAGAATGTTGATCAACTGCGGCAGCTCATCTAGGCTGTACTTGCGCAGGGTTGCGCCAATGGGTGTCATCCATTGGTTGGCATCAATCATGTGACTAGGCAAATCTGGCGTATCGATTCGCATGGTACGAAATTTATAGATACAAAAGAGTTTCTTGCCCTTGCCAACTCGTCGCTGCTTGAAGAGGACAGGGCCGGGACTCGTCACCTTGACTGCAACTGCTGTGCCCGCGATAAGCCACGAGAGCAAGATAAGCCCACACCCACTCGCAGCAATATCGAAGGCGCGTTTGATGAAGCGATACCCACATCTATCGTCAAGCTGCAGTTCTTCTCTTACCTGCGCAGGTGTTGTGGTAAGTCCATAGACTGCAGGAGCACCTTCCACTGACACACCTACCGTAGCCTCTTTCGGAGTTGCGACACCCTCAAGGCTACGCAGCATGCGGGCCATCCTTCTCGCCTTCTAGATCTGGTCTGTATGTCGGCACGGATTCGGCAAGTGCCCGTTTGACGTCGTCGTTACTCCCGCTCAGATGGGCCTCAAGCCGCGCAAGGCGCGCCCGCACGTCGTCGGCTTCAGGGGCAATCGCGCGACTCACCGTGATATCAGGGTTGTCAGTGGGCAACGGTTCATCCTCGTCCATGAGTAGCTCTTCGAACATCTTTTCTCCCGGGCGCAAGCCCGTTTCTCTGATCTCAATGTCGCGACCCGGTTCCAAACCCGAAAGACGCACCAGGTTTTCTGCCAAATCCCAAATGCGAACGGGTTCACCCATGTCCAAGATGAAGATCTCGCCACCTTCCGCCATGGCGCCTGCGGCGATAACAAGTCTTGATGCCTCAGGGATGGTCATGAAATAACGAGTGATGTCACGATGCGTGACCGTGATAGGGCCACCTCCTGCAAGCTGACGCTTGAACAGTGGTATCACGCTACCGTGAGATCCTAAGACGTTACCGAATCGCACGGACACGAACACCGTGCTGGAGTGAGTCGCGTAGCATTGTGTAATCATTTCGCACATGCGCTTGGTAGCACCCATAACATTGGTGGGGTTGACAGCTTTGTCCGTTGATATCAGGATGAAATGGGAGCAACCACGCTCGTGAGCAAGCTTCGCCACATTCAATGTGCCAAAGACGTTGTTCTCCACAGCCTCTCGCGCGTTTGTCTCCATAAGAGGAACGTGCTTGTGGGCTGCAGCATGAAAAACGACATGCGGCTCATAATCGTCGAAGCACTTCACCAGTGCAGGAACGTGGGTAATGGAACCAATTTCTACCTTCAGGCCAATACCTACACCCTCACACCACTCCTTGATCTCATGATAGAGTTCGTAAGCCGTATTCTCGTACACGTCGAAGAGCACAATCTGGGCAGGGTGAGCAGGAAGCAATTGACGCACAAGCTCACTTCCAATGGAGCCACCCCCGCCTGTCACCAACACGCACTTGCCGGCAACATACCCCATCTGACCCAAATCGAGCTTCACTTCATCGCGAGCCAAAAGGTCTGCAACGTCCACTTCACGCAAGGGGATTCTCTCACCCAAATCCCTCGGCATGTCTTGAATAAGCGGCAAGGTGAGCGTACGCACACCTGTCTGAACACACAGCCCATAGATACGATCACGCTGGGCTTTGGTGGAACGCGGCATAGCTAACACGATTTGATCGATACGTCCAGAAGAACAAACCTCTGGGATAAGGTCACAACTTCCTGCCACCTTCACACCATGGATGTAGCGGCCCATCTTTGACAGGTCATCATCTACCAAAGCTACCGGAACACCCGGAATGTCAGGACTTCCTGCCAGCATGCGCCTTACGGTAAGAGCACCTGTTTCTCCTGCTCCTACCACAAGTGAGCGGGGAAGACCACTTCGCTCACTAACGCCAAGAATTGACCAGCCTTTGCTTCCTGAGTACAAACGGATGGCAAATCGACTTGCTCCGCAAACGACAAGTAAGACAAGCCAGGCAACTGCATACACGCGAAATGGCAAGCGTTGCCCAAACGCCACGGCACTCGCTACATCAGCCACAACAGAGGCCATAAGTGTTACAAGAACAACTCGTGCCAGTTCATCAACACTGGCATACTCCCAAAGCGAGCTGTACATCCGCCCGAAAGCGAACACAGCTACGTTGATTCCAGCAATCACCGCTACAATCTGCGCGAAGTCGCCCAAGTCCAAAACGACATCGAACACGCCAGTGCCCCATGCCGCAACAATGTAGGCAACCGCTGTTGCGACGACGTCGAGAACAACCAGAGGCAACGCCTTTATCAGCGCTCGTGCCTTACCCGTGCCGGGAACCATGCTTCCCTTCTGTATTCCCTTGTCAAGCTTGTTTTCGAACAATTTCTAGACCTAGTTTGATTGCCTTTTGGCGTCCCATGATGGTCATGTTTAGATACGCGAGCCGTTTGTGACGATCGATCTTTTTGATATGTCCCGTCTGCCCTAAAAGCGGCCCGTTGAGAATCACCACGTTGTCGCCTTCAATCACGCCCGTCGACAACTCCGCCACACGCGTGCCCGGTTTTGCAAATGCGTTAATGAAGGCGATTTCTTCTTTATCCAAAGGAGCAAACGTATCGTTGTTGCGCAGGATTTTCGTGAATAGGGGCACGTTTTTTCGCAGCTCTGATTCCAGTTTTGCCGGATCATCCGTAACCACGAACACATAGCCCGGAAGCATCACGTCGGCGCGCTTTACCCACACGCCGCCAATGCGCTTCATGATTTCACATCGAGGAATGAACAGTTCCTGAATGACAACGGTGTCCACTAGCTTTGCAATGAGGTTGAGTGCATGCTGCTCACGGCCACCTATGGTTTGTATGACGTACCACATGGCTCCACCTCCTTGCAGTTCGCAGAGCAAAGCTTGGTGCCGGCTGTTTTGTAGCCGTTCAATAGCCACAAAACAGCCGGCACCACTAAGCCCGTCGCTTATCAAATTCTTCAACAAGCAACTTGTAAACACATGCGCGCAAATGCGCGCACAGCTTCGCCCTGATGACCTTGGTCACCACGTCAACAACGACTATTCGCTCCTTTGGATCCTCGAAACGCGCACCCAGCGACGATTCCGCGATTCCCAAAGTATGTATCTATCTCATCGGCCTTGCCTTGCGGCGCAACCGCTGAAACCTTGTTTAAGACGCGTCGGTATTTCCTCCCCCTTAGCGCCTCATCTATGGCGCAGTTTCCCGCCACGAAAGCAATTCTTTACCATTGCACCTGCAGCGGGAAGTATGCTTCCACCCTACCACACTTTCGCGGCGTTACGCCGCACAAACCCACGCTTTACAGTCTAGCGTGCGCTCCACACGTTCGATAGTTCGCGCGCGCTTCTGACAAATACGTGTAGTGCTCCGTGCGATGCGCGTCGCTCGCGATGTAGCTATACAGCCCTTGCTCGAACAATGCCTGCGCCGGCTTCTTTTCGCGACCTAATCGCCCACCGCGCACGAAGTCAGCCGATGCCTGCAGCTTGCATCCCATATGTGCCAGCCGCCGTGCCAAGCTCACATCTTTCTGAATGGCCGCGTAGCGTTCCGGATGCGCAATAATCACGCGGTAACCGCGCCCCTGCAGCTCGTAGATCGTGCGCTCGTATTCCACGAAATCCGAGGCTTTCGCCCGCGATGACAGTTCCAGCAGGAAATCCTTACTGCCGTCGAAGTGCAGATAGTCGGCCCAATGTAGCCCCAGCTCCATCAACTTGGAGTGGTTCACCTCAAATCCCATTTGCAGCGGAAACCCACCCGCGTGAGCTTTCAAAAGCTCGAAAGCATCCCACATAGCCTCGTAGTTGAAATACGGGTCGCGGCAATGCGGCGTGCACACAATGCTGGTTACACCCGCACGCTTAGCTGCTTCAAGCATGGCCAAGCT
This sequence comes from Adlercreutzia sp. ZJ138, assembly GCF_011038935.1. NCBI lineage: Bacteria > Bacillati > Actinomycetota > Coriobacteriia > Eggerthellales > Eggerthellaceae > Adlercreutzia > Adlercreutzia sp. ZJ138. The sequence continues at coordinate 25,959 of NZ_JAAKEA010000004.1, forward strand.
CTCCGCCAAGTTTGCGGCACCGTCATCTACACCAGGTAATATGTGGCAATGAATATCGCGCACCGCTTCGCCTTCTTCGCTTCAGCTCTTAACGGCTCTTCCGCGCTCCATTTGCACGGTACGCGCCCGAGTTTCGACTGTACTGCGACGCCGACTGGTTGGCCGTACTCGGTGCCGCTGATCCAGCTGACCCCACGCCGCTCACGTTCGCACTCGAACCGGCACTTACGCCTGTGGTTGCTGCTTTCGTACGGCCCGACTTCGGTGAGGCCGGTCTTGCCGCGCTCGTGCTCGATGGCGCGTAGCTACCACTCCACGACTCGGTATTGAGCTGCGGCGCATCGTCGGAAGACGAACCACTTCGGCCCGACTTCTTCACGCGTTTTCCGTCCTTGTTGTAGTACGCATAGTAATACTCGCTGCTTTCCATCTCGCAGTAGTTCATCACTACGCCGATTACGTTCGCCTCGGCCTTTTTCAGCTGTTCGTAGGCGTCTACGAGCGTCTGGCGCTTCGTAAAGTTCTCGCGAACCACCAGTATTGTTGCATCCGCCAACGAGGACAACACGGCAGCGTCTACGAACGTACCCACCGGCGGCGTGTCGAAAATTACATAATCGTAGGCTTCTTCCAACGTTTTCATCAGACGGCGGAAGCGCTTTGATGCCAAGATGTCAGCCGGATTGGGAATGTGCGGCTCGGCATCGAGGAAGTACATGTTTTGCTGGCGCGTGGAAACCACTGCAGCATCCAACGTCGCTTGATCTGACAGCACGGCATACAAACCCGAGCGGGCATGCGTACCCAAGTCGTCGGCAAGCGAACGGCGACGCATGTCGCATTCCACCAGCAGCACCTGCTTGCCTGACGTGGCAATAGCCTGCGCAAGGTTAAGAGACACCGTCGACTTACCCTCATTTGGAATGGAGCTTGTAATCACGATCGAGCGAATGGGATTGTCCACGCCCATGAAACGGATGTTCGCAAGCAGCGTCTTCGCCGCGTTCTGCACTTCGAGCTTGCTCGCCTGAGCTTTCTTCGCCATGGCCTACTTGCCCTCCTTCATTGCGGGGATTCGCCCAATCACGGGCAACCCCAGCAATTCCTCGACGTCCTCGGCGTTGCGAGCGCGCGTGTTCAACATGTCAGCGAGAACTACCAGAGCGATAGCTAGGAACAGGCCAGCCAAAAGCGCCACCGCCGTGTACATGAGCCGATTCGGGCCGCTCGGGCTTTCAGGCGTTTCCGCCTGATCAATGGCGTTCACGCTCTGCACATCCATGACTTCCTGCGCCACCACACTCGCCTGCTCGGCAAGCTTGTTGGCGATGATAGCCGTGCTCTGCGCATCCTCGCCCGTTACCGACAGCGTGATCACGCGCGTGGTGGTAGCGCTGGTAACCTCAATGGTGTAGTCGTTCAGGCTTTCCATCTGCAGCGCTTCGGCTGTATCGTTCATCACACGGTCGCCCTCGATGAGCGTAGCCACGTCGTTGGTAAGCATCTGACTAGCCGTGAGGTCTTGGTTGTTCAGACCGCCAGTTTCTTCAGTGCTCTTCGTGAGCACGTACATACTCACTGACGAAGTGTAGGTGTTCGGCAGGAACAAAAACGCCACCAAAGCCATGGCAACGCCGCATGCAAGTGGCAGCGCAATCATCAGCTTCAAATGCTTGCGCATAAGTTGAAGTAGTTCGAGCAACGTCATTAGTTGTTCACCTCCGGGGCAACATCATCCGTGGTTAATCCTGCATTAGCCGCCAAATCGGCGTAATCGCGCGGCGCCGGCGAGTTTGGAGCAGCACCCAGAGCAGCATTGTCCAGCTGCTCTTGCGGAATGACGGCGTTTTTATCGTTGGGGTCAAGCCCTGCATCAACCCGCTGCATCATGGCGCGCCATTCGTCAAACATGGGGCACACATAGCTGATGCCATCGACGTTGTAGCTGTAGCTTGGACATGCCGCGGAATACATGGTAAGGTTTTTGCCTTGGAACTTCTGCGCAAGCGGCACGAGATCGCTCATGGCTAGGTCGGTCGACACGCAGCCTGCCAAGTTACCGATAAGCCCCGGCATCTCAACTGGTGACGCCGCCAAAATCTGCTTGATAATAGCTTCCACAATAATGCGCTGCGCCTGAGCACGACCGAAATCGCCGCCCGACACGTTGTAGCGCTCGCGCGCGAACGCCAACGCCTGATCGCCATTAAGCAGCTGTTCGCCCGCCTGTAAGCTAACGCCACCACTGCCCGAACTAAACCCTTCAGGCACGTTCACCCATACGCCACCAAGCATGTCAACCAGAGTTTTCAGTTCATCGAAATGAATTTCGGCATAGTGGCTAATGGGAACACCTGCAAACTCCGACACCGTCTCTACTGCACCCGCCGGCCCACCAAACGTGTACGCGGCGTTGATTTTCTGCGTTCCCTGGCCTTCGATGGTGACCATGGTGTCGCGCGGAATGGAAATGAGATCAACCTGCGCCGATGCGGAGTCGATGCGAGCCAACATAGTTACATCGGAACGGCTTGCTTCATCACCGCGCGCATCGCTGCCCAAAAGCAACATATAGAACGGCTCATCAGATTCCTTCACCGATACGGCAGGTGCCAGCGCCTCTTTCAAGTCGGCGGCCTGCTGCTCGTCTTCGATACTCATGGATTTCCCGAGCGAGCCAACCCATGCGGCGAACGCAAGTCCCAAGCCTACGATGATCGTAAGCAGCACTGCGAACACGATGAGCGCGATTTTTACGCCTTTGTTCTTTTTCTTCTTGACCTTAATCAAGCCGTCAGATCCAAAGGTCTCAGCACCGTACGCACCAGCTGCACCGTACGCACCCGAACCAATACCGCGCACACCCGAGCCAGCACCATAAGGCGCACCACTATACGATGCACCGCGCGTGACAGGAACAAAACCGGATTGCGGAGCGGGGGCATGCGTTTGCGTTCGCGTATGTGTCGATGCGGCGGGCACTTGTGTATGCGCAGGCGCGGCATGCGCACCTGCGGCGGACCTACCTGCAGAGGGCACCCCTTTGGGAGAGCCTCCGCCGCGCGGCACGTTCATGCCCCGACCTTTTCCGACAGGATGCACCTGCCCAGGCCGAGGCTCGTATCGATGTCCATTTGTATCAGCCATTCGGATTGCGCGATGAGCGCTTCCTTTCGTTTTGCCTCTTACCCCTGCGAAACACAGCGCCGCTTCCGAAGCGACGCACCACAATGAGTCGTATGGGCGCTTAAAACCAAAATGCAATTATAAGCAACCCCCTCGCAAACAAAAGGGAAAGGCCAATCTTTTTCCGAAATATGGCGAAAACCCATGTTTAGCGCCCTGCCCAAAAGCTCATGCAAGTTGGTGCAAAACGATCGAAGAACACACAAACCGTACGCTCAGCAAAGCTTTGATCTTGCTTACACGTTGAACTTGAAATGCATCACGTCGCCGTCTTGGACTACGTAGTCTTTACCCTCTTGGCGCAGTTTGCCTGCATCGCGGCAGCCTTTTTCGCCACCGAGTGCCACGTAGTCTTCGTAGCTGGCGGTTTCTGCCTTAATGAACCCGCGTTCGAAGTCGGAATGGATAACGCCTGCCGCCTGCGGGGCCTTCGCTCCTACGGGAATAGTCCATGCGCGCGATTCCGTTTCGCCGCTGGTGAAGTAGCTTTGCAGCCCCAGCAACTGATACGCACCGCGAATCAGGCGCGCCAACCCGCTTTCGGATAGCCCCAGCACTTCCATGTACTCGGCGGCCTCATCGGGGTCCATCTCGGCCAGTTCGGCGATGTCGGCTTCCACCTTCGCACAAATAGGCACCGGCACGCAGCCGTCGATTTCAGGCAGCTCGGAAGCAACTTTATCCTCGTCGACGTTGGCAATGTAGAGCATCGGCTTCATAGTGAGCAGATGGAGTTCGTAAATTGCCGCGGCATCTTCGTCAGACAAGTCTAGCGTGCGGGCGCGGTGCCCATCGTTTAAACCTTCGAGCACACGCTTGGCAACTTCTAGCTTGAGAGCATTGTCTTTGTCGCGCTTCGCTTCCTTTTCCAAACGCGGCAGGGCCTTCTCCACCGTGGCAATGTCGGCCAAAATGAGCTCGGTCTTAATGGTTTCAACGTCACTTTGCGGATCAACCTTGCCTGTTACGTGCGTAACGTCGGGATCTCCAAAGAAGCGCACCACCTCGGCAATAGCATCGGTTTCGCGGATGTTTGCCAAAAACTGGTTTCCCAGGCCCTCTCCTTGACTGGCACCTGCCACCAGACCGGCGATGTCAACGAACTCCACCGTCGCCGGCACAATGCGCGCCGGATGATCGATTTTAGCCAGCTCGTCCAAACGGGAATCGGGAACCGGTACCACGCCGACATTCGGCTCGATAGTGGCAAAGGGATAGTTCGCAGCCAAGCCTCCTTTGTTGGTGAGAGCTGTAAATAGCGTCGACTTGCCAACGTTGGGCAACCCTACGATACCAATAGAAAGTGCCATGGAGCTTCCTTCTCTTCCGCTTTGATGCTTGCGTTCTCTTGCGTGCGTGCGCTGCTTGAGCTTTGCACGTGCGCTTGCGCTCTGCGCGCCGCGCGAATACCTAACCGGATGATGATAGCACGCTTGCATAGTACGCGCGTTCATATCGTACGAAAGCACCACGTCGAACAATGCAGCCGAACGGCGCGACCACCCTATGCAGAGCAGAGCACCGCTGCACCCTCACGCGCTTTCAATCAAGCTATTTAACAAGCACAGCCGCTTTGACAACAACGAGCGAGACTGCATGTAATACACAATTCGGAACAATTTTTCAAAAAATCAATTTGGCGACATTTCGCCTCTTATTTAACCGTTTGACCATTTCATGAGCGCGTTATGCAGATTCTATAGATGCTTGACTCGCGTGATAAAATTTGTGCCGTGATGACTCTGTACTAGCACAATGAGGATGGAAAGCATGGAACTAGCAAAGCAAGCAAAAATCGTCGACTCCATTCATGACACGCTGAACGACTTTGTCGGACAGCGTTTGAAGGTGCGCGCGAACATGGGCCGCTCGAAGATCGTTGAGAGCGAAGGCGTGCTCATGCAGGTGCATCCGCAGCTGTTCATCATGGAAGTCGATCGTAAGCGTGGCCGCACCGCGCGTCAATCATATCAGTATGTCGATGTACTCACCGGCATGGTTGAGCTGTCGCAAAACGGCGAACCACTATTCGAGCCCTTTGTACCCGACGCTCCCGATCCTATGGACACGCTCGAGCATAAAGACTTTCATCGCGAAACTGTGCTGCTGTAGCGCGGCACCTAAGCGTATGAATTCTTCGAGCTCGAGCGTTTCCCCCCGACGCGTCGTTTCGATTCCCGCACTAGCTAGCAACTCAGGAATATGAGTGACAACCGCAGCACCCGCTTCTCCCCTACCTGCAAAAAACGTCTTGCACGAGTTCGCGATGGTCTTGCGGCGACTCGCAAACGCCGCATCGGCCATCAAGCACGCTGCATCGACCAGCTCACGAGAGGCAGGGCTGTTGTTGATTCCGGCGCATTCATACCTATCAAGCCTGATCACTGAACTCTCCACACGCGGCGGCGGAAAAAAGTTGCCCGGCCCCACCGCAAAGCGGCCCGCCGGACGCGCGAACAGGCGAAGCTTCACCGTGTAGGCACCGTAGTTCTTCGTGCCGGGACATGCACACATGCGGTCGGCTACTTCTTTCTGCACCATAACCGTAGCGCTCTCCAAACTAGAGAGCTGCTGGAAATAGCCCAGCACCACTGTGGCGGCAACCGCGTACGGTAGGTTCGCCACCAACTTGTTCGGCAACGCTGCAACATCCCCATCGACCGGCATTGCAGAGTGCTCATCGGTCGGCGTCTCAAGACACCCATCAGTTGTCGTCGCGGGGTACCGTTTCTGTTCCACATCAGAAGGAAGCAGATGAAGCGCATCCTTTTGAATAAGACGGAAGCGATCGGCCCATGGTGCGCACGTTTCGTTAAGCACGGCAGGCAGGTCGGCGTCGATTTCCACCGATGTCACAAAGCCAGCAGTTTTCAGTAACGCGATGGTCAGCGTACCAATGCCGGGTCCTACCTCGAGCACCGAGTCGCGCGGCGTCACACCAGCAAGCTGGATGATCTTGCGTACAATAGCATCGTTTACAAGGAAGTTCTGACCGAACGAATACTTCGTCGAGAGTCCATGGGTGTCTAGTACCGCACGCGTTGCCGACACGTTGGCTAGTGGGGAAAGCGTGGCCGCAGCACCATCCAAGCCCGCTTCCCGCAAGTTAGCCACGACGCTTTCCGTTTCGTCCAGCAGCCCGAGCACTCCCTTGGCCACCCTTGCCACGAGACGGCTTGTTTGTGCGCCCGCCTTGACCTTGACCAGGCTTCTTTCGCTTGTCGTGTTCGGCAGCAACACCGGGCTTTGCGCCATTTAACCCCAAATCAAGATGCGGTTTTCCGCCCGTTCGCTTCTTGGAGGCATCCTTCTGAACGTCTTTCCGCACGTCCTTTTGCGAACTCTTTTGGGCGCCCTTTTGTGCATCCTTTTGGGAGCTCTTCTGCGCATCGGCCTGCCCAGCATTGGATTCGCCGAGGGCGATGATGTTACCCGTATGTGCTTGCGGTCGCCTTGGCGACACGTCGTACACAACAGCCTCTTCGACGATCTCACCGGCATCGTCAATGCGGCCCACCCAATCGAGCACCGTATCTAAACGGAAGCCCGCCACCGCAAGCGCCGACTTCACCACAGTAATGAGCGCATCGAAGCCATGCGGGTCGCCACCTTCACCTACCACGTGCAGCGTCGCCGGGCGCTTAACGCCCTTGCGCGCGTTAGTCCAGAAATAAGGTTGCAAGCGATCGAGCAGCGCTTTGAGCTGCGACGGTGCACCCGCGAAGTACACCGGAGACACCACCACCAGCTCGTCGGCGGCATCGATGAGCGGATAAACTTCCTGCATGTCGTCACCAATCACGCACGCCGGCGTGCTGTCGGCATCATTGTCGGCCACGCTATCGGCGTCGCAGCGCGCACAAGCTTCCGGCGCGGCGGTTTCGTCCGCATCGTTCACATCGCCTACATCGGCGCCACCCGCGTGCCCACCGTTCTTTCCATCATCACCATCAGCACCGGAGCTCTCATCGCGCACGCCGCACCGCATGGGCATGCAGCAGGCGCACCCTATGCAACCCGCAATGTCGAGCGTCGACACCGGAACGAGCGCCACCTCTTCATCGGGATGCTCTTCAATACACGACTCGAACAACAGGTCGGCAAGCGCCGCACTGCGCCCATTCACCCGCGGCGAACCAACGATTATCAGCCGGTTTGTCATCTTATCCCCTCACTTGAAGCCAGTGGCCCCGTCGTTTCTCCGCCTCAGTCCTGTGCGCCCCTGTTCGCAATGCTCACGGCGCGCAAATTATCTAGGGAAACACTGATTAATTCCGCCAGCCTTGCACTGACGAACCGGTATCTGAGAATTTCAGACCTCATTTACGCACGTCAGTGCGCGCATTCGGTCTTCAATCCTCAGGTATCCGCCTCGCCAGCGCAAGGCAAGACGGCTTTAATCAGTGTTTCCCTAGCGCATACGTAATCGTGCGCGTGCGTTTCTTGCCACGGCGTGCGCGGGCGATCCAAAAACGCACGCGCATTGAGTTCGAGTTGTTCAAGCAACGCCTGGCGCTCGGTGCCCGGAGCACACCCGCGAACCTCGGCAAGACGGGCCGCCGTAAACAGAACATGCGCCGGCTCGCATTCCACACCGCGCAATGGAACGGGGGTCATGTACGGAGAATCGGTTTCGGTGAGCAGCCTGTCTGCGGGAACGCGCGCCGCAGCGTCGCGGATGGCCTCACCACTGTTAAACGTCAGCGCCCCGCCGAACGCCACATAGCACCCCGCATCAACCCAGGGAGCAAGCGTTTCCCAATCGGACGTGAAACAATGCAACAGCACACCAGCCTTTGGCCAGCCTTGCTCCTCCAAAATGGAGAACGCGTCGTCATGAGCCTCCCGCACATGTAGCGCCACAGGCAGCCCCGTTTCGTGTGCGAGCTGAATTTGGCGCGCAAACACGCTTTTCTGTGCAGCGCGCGGCGACAGGTCGTAATGGTAATCGAGCCCGATCTCGCCGATAGCAGCAACGCGTGCGCAAGTTAGGTGGCGACGCAACGCACGTTCCACATCAGGCGTCCAATCCTTCGCATTGTGAGGGTGCACTCCTACGCACAACCGCACGTTCGGCAAGGACGGCACGGGCGATACAGCGCCGTACGCTGCAGCTTCGCCCCCTTCCCCACCGCACGCCAATGCGGACACCGGGGCCGCTGCCGCAGCAGCTGCCGTACCCATCGGATCAGTCGCCGCAGCCGTGTTCGCCAGAAGCTGCGGCAACAGCTCTTCAGCCTCGCGCAGCCAACCATCGAGTGCAGCAAACGGCGTATTACCGTCTTCCACTTCGTCAATAATAAGTCCCAAAAGCGGCATCCCATACGCTGCCGCGCGCGCAAACGCCAGCGACGGATGCTTCAGATAGTGAACGTGGGCATGCGTGTCGACAACCGGAACCTCAAGCTTCGGCGCGGCAACCACCTTGTACGTGCCGCTCTTCCGCCGAACGCGGAAGAGCGCATCGCAAAATGCCTGATTATTGTCACAGCTTTCGTCGGACATGCCCTCAGTGCCCTTCCGTTTCCTTACAACTCGGGAATATCGGTCAGGCGCGGGAACAGCGGGTCACCCACCTCAACAGCGTTACCGGCGGGCAGCTGACCCCATGCGGTGGCAGCTTCGATGTCGCAGACAGACGACACATCGCCCAAGCTCAAGCGCCGGAACACCTCTGCCGAGGTATTCGGCATGAACGGCGCCATGTACAGTGCAATAATGCGGATAGACTCAAGCGAGTTATACATGACAGCTGCCAACTGATCTGCGGTTTCCTCGGACTTCGCCAGGTTCCACGGTGCCGATTCCTCAACGTAGAGGTTCACGCGGCTCGCTAGCTTCTGCACAGCTGCGGCAGCCCCAGTGAAGTCGACCTGTGCCATGCAGGCGTCGTATTCGGCATACAACGCATCGCTGATTTCGCGCAGCGGATTTTCGGCCGCGAACGCAGGCGCAGCAGGCACCTTTGCACCGAAGTACTTCTTCGTCATGTTGAACACGCGGCTCACCAGGTTTCCCCAGGTGTTGGCCAAATCGGCGTTGTACACCTGCACCATGCGTTCCATAGAGATGTTGCCATCTTGGCCGAACTGCACGTCGCTCATGAAATAGTAACGGTACGCATCCACGCCGAACACCTTCACCAGGTCGGCCGGCATAAGGCCGTTGCCCTTGCTCTTCGACATCTTCTCGCCCTTGGTCAGCAAAAAGCCATGGCCAAACACCGTATGCGTAATGGGCAGTCCTGCCGCCATCAGCATGGCTGGCCAAATAACGCAGTGAAAACGCGTGATGTCCTTCCCCACGAAATGGTATTGCATAGGCCAACGCCGCTCGAACTCGCCAGCGCGCTCATCCTCGTCGGCGTACCCAATACCGGTCAGATACGCGATCAGCGCATCGGCCCACACGTAGGCCACATGCCCCTGATCAAACGGCAGCGGCACGCCCCAGCTAAACGTCGACCGACTGATGGAGAGATCCTTCAGGCCGCTTTTCACAAACGTCACGATCTCGTTCTTGCGGGTTTCAGGACGAATGAAATCGGGGTTCGCCTCGTAGAAGTCAAGCAGTGGCTGTTGGAATTCCGACAGTTTGAAGAACCAGTTTTCCTCACCCGACGCCATCAGCTGCACTGGGCGCTTGCAGTCGGGACACACGAACTGGCCGTCGTCGTTTTTCTCCAAGTCACTTTCGGCATAATAGGTTTCCTCGTGTACGCAGTACCAACCCTCGTAACTGCTCTTGTACAGGTAGCCCTTGTCGTACAGATCGCACCAAAACTTCTGCACGCTGCGCGCATGACGCGGCTCGGTGGTGCGCACGAAGTCGGTATAGGTGATGTTCAACAAGTCCCATGCGTCACGAAACGCCGGTTCCATGGAGTCGCACCATTCCTGAGGCTGCATGCCCTTAGCGGCAGCGGTGTCGGCCACCTTCTGGCCATGCTCATCCATGCCGGTGACGAAGGCCACGTCGTAGCCGTTCATTCGCTGGTAGCGAGCCACCGTGTCGGCGGCCACCGTAGTGTAGGCCGTACCCAGATGCGGCGCGGCATTCACGTAGTAGATCGGCGTGGTGAACGAATAGGTTCCCTTGGACATATCGCGCAAACTCCCTTCCCGCCGCAAACGAATGGTGCCCTTGGCGGATATCGTGAAAACAACCTTTGCATTTTAGCACGCGAAGCAAGGTGAATTTCGTCGTAAATAGTCACGCAGATACGGCAACGCGAAATCAACTTCACCTCTTTTGGGCTCGAACAAGATATGCGCATCAAGCAACCTCCGCCGATACGTACCCGCATACTGCGGAGTCTTGCCCATGATTTCGGCAATGGCGGCATTGTTGGCGGAACCATCGAATCGAGCAAGCGCTTCTAGATACTCAACACCACCGGCCGACAAACCGGCAAGCTCCGGCTCACACACAGCAGCATCAAGCTCAATGGTCGACTGCGCGATGCCCGCCATTACATCAGCGGCAGTTACGCGCACGCCATCTCTATCCTTCGACACCACACTATCCCACATGTTGTAGCCCACAAGTTGCACCATGTACGGATACCCATACGTAGCCTCAGCCGCACGGCAAGCGAGATCAGCATCAAGCGCCATCCCCCGCAACTCAAACGTTTCTTTATATGATGCGCTTACTTCCTCAATAGGAACATCGAAGAGAACTTCTCGCTTCGCACGACGCATGAACGTGAGAACATCGTCATTCAGCAGGTCAGACACAAGGCTCGGTAGCCCTGCGAACACAATAGCAACCTCTCGATTCTCGCTCACAAGGTGTTGAATGGCCGTTGCCACAGCAACCAAGTCGTCACGGTGCGCCGCCTGCGCTTCATCAATGGTAACAAGAAGCCCCACGCCCTTCCGCTCGAGTTTGTTCAAACGTTCGGAAAACGCCTGACGCAATGTGAGCGGCATGGTCTTACCAGAAAGCTCAACTTGCCCCAAGCTACCACTCATACCCAACATACTTACTTCTGGGCGCACGACAAGCTTATCAACAAGTCCGGCTCTGTCCGACAACGCCTGAACTAACCGTTCGGACAGTCCTTCCGAGCCCGTTTCAGACACCACCGCCCATCCGCGCTCCTTAGCTCGATTCGCCAAGCTAGCGAGCATAACCGTTTTTCCTGTTCCACGCGCACCTGTTATCAGCATGATGCGCCCCGGCGCACCGACGCCGTTGTCCAGGCCTTTCTCGAAATCCCGAACCACTTCGGCTCGACCGATCATCTTCGGCGGATTGCCGCCCGCCGTCGGCTTAAACGGGTTTGCTCGCATCGCATAGCCTTCCTTCGAAACCAAAACTGTCTTGATTATGCCGAACAAAATAGACAGAATAAACAAAATAGACAGAATAAACAAAATAGACAGAATAAACAGCGGGTGCGCCAAGCGGATTCTATCGCTCAGGGAAACACTGATTAAATCGATAGACTTATACGCACACGTCCTCAATCGCGCTTACCACCGCTTCGATATCGCATTCGCGAAGGGTGCTGTAGTCTACGACGAGCGTTTGGTCGGCAGAAAGCCACGCAAGGTCATCTGCAGAATCGGCAGCGATGCGAGGCGAGGCGTCATCTGTCACATACACAACTTTCCCTTCCGCCGCGCACGCAACTTTGGCATACGCTGCACCTTGGCAGAAACTCGCAAGCGACCGCACTCGCACGCCCCGCTCGTGCAGCGCCGCCACCACTTCATCGGCAGACTGTGCACCGGCAGCGCCCCCGCACATGCGCAGCAAAAAGCTCAGCCCTGCATCTTCGTTGAGCACTTGCACGCGACCCGCCAGTGGCCCTGCTGCCAACCGTGCGAGCAGTACATCACGCAACATACGGCACCTCGTACGCAACCGGTTCACGTGCCGCTCGTAAGCACCGCTTTCTAAAAAGCGCGCCATGGCAACCTGCTCGATGCTGCCCACCGTACTCGAATAAAACGACAGTTCACCAGCAAGTCGTTCTGCCAGCCGCTCGGGAAGCACCAGGTAGGCTAGGCGAAACGACGGCCCCATACTCTTCGTGAACGTGTTCGCGTAGATAACCTTACCGCAAGCGTCCATACTCTGTAACGTAGGAAGCGGACGGCCCGCTAAGCGAAACTGACAATCGTAGTCATCTTCCACGATGTAGCGATCAGCACACTTCGCCGCCCATGCAAGCAATTCGTAGCGACGGGGGGCCGCCGTCACGCCGCCCGTGGGAAATTGATGCGACGGCATAAGATGCGCAACGCGCGCCCCACTTCGCTCGAGCGCAGTCATCGAAACACCAGCTGGCTTGAGGGGAATCGGCACCGCACAAACCCCAAGCGATCGGTACACGTGCGTTAAGCGCGGATACCCCGGGTCTTCGACCGCATAGGCACCTCCACTACCGATAAGTTGCACGATCAAGCTGTACAGTGTTTGCGCACCCGCACCCACAACCACCTGATCAGGCGATGCATGCATACCCCGCTCACTGCGAACATGATGGGCAATAGCCTCACGCAAGCGCGGATGTCCGAACACACCCGGCTGCAAAAGCAGCGTTTTCTCGGATTCCTGGCTAAGCGTCGCGCGCAACTCACGCGACCACTGCGCAAGCGGAAACCAGCTGCGCCCCACGGACGACCCCGTAAGGTCGATAACAGCACCGCACCCAGCCGACGTTCGCAGCCCTTCGAGTGCCAACATGCTTTGAGCACCTGCTGTCACCGACGTCGCCGACACACGAGGCGGAAGCTCGCACGCGAAATAACCCCGTCGTTCTTCCGCACGAACGTAGCCTTCTGCAATCAGCTGAGCATATGCCCCTTCAACCGTAACAACGCTCACGCCTAAATGTTTGGCGAAGGCCCGCTTACTCGGCAGCTTCTCATTCGGTGCGATAACGCCTCCCTCAATGTCAGATCGCAAGCACGCATACAAATGCGCATAGAGGCTTTTCTCGTCCCGGTTCTCCATGTTGTACGTAAGCACAGTTTGTCTCCTTATTTTCAGCAGCAACCGCAGCGAAGGAACGAAGATGGAGGGGTGAGGCATTACGTGCTCAAGCAGGTGCTCGCTTGAGCACGTAATGCTTCGCACCTCCGTCTTCACTCCTGCCCCTCTGCACGGTCACAACGAAGAAGTGGGGAGAAGGGCTCGGGGCGTTGCGCGCGCAGATTGCGCAGCGACTGAAACGGTCCAGTGGACCGTTTCACCAAGCGAGCACTTGCTTGAGCACGTAACGCTCCGAGCCCTTCTCCCCACTTCTTCACACCACAGACCACAACACCTTCCGTATCTGGTCTTATCGAAAACACCGTAACTGACTATATCAACCTATCCATATGGATTTTATACTGACGCCCAATACGCAAAGAAACGCCAAAGGAGGCTATCATGACCGAAGTACAATCCGTCGCCACTGCGGCAACTAACGCAACTATTGAATCCTCTCGTCTGTACGAACGCGACGGTGCCTATATCCCCCGTATCGCCGCCGTTCACGACCTGTGCGGCTACGGCAAGTGCTCGCTCGGCGTGGCAATTCCCGTGCTGTCTGCGGCAGGATGCGACGTTTGCCCTGTTCCAACGGGTCTGTTCTCGTCGCACACCGCTTTTCCCGGTTGGTACATGCACGACACCACCGCCATTCTCGATGACTACGTGAACGCCTGGACAGGCATTGGCGTTGACATTGACGCCATCTACTCTGGTTTTTTGGGCGCGCCTGAGCAAGTGAGTCTCATCCGCCGCCTATACGACCTGTTCCCGAACGCGCTGCGCGTGGTTGACCCGGTTATGGCCGATCACGGCAAGGTGTATCCCACGTATACCCCCGAGCTATGCGACGCCATGGCACAACTCGCACATGGCGCCGACGTTCTTACACCGAACCTCACCGAAGCCGCCATTATCTTGGGCGAGCCCATCGGCGAGAACTGGTGCGGTACAGACATCTCAGATGAGGAAGCTGCCCGCATGATCCACGCACTACAGGAACGCGGCGCGAAGAATGTGGTATTAAAAGGCATTCAGCGCAACGGAGAAAGCATCATCCGCAACTTCGTGGGCACGGAAAACGGCTGTATTGAGGAAGTAAGCAACGAGTACGTACCCTACATGCTCCACGGAACGGGCGATGTATACTGCTCGTGCTTGCTCGCAGCCATTATGGCTGGCAAAACACTAGCGGAAGCTGTTGCATTCGCGGGTGATTTCACGCACGACTCTATGCTGGTCAGCGCCAAGCAGCCCGATTTCAAAAACCGCGGCGTTAGCTTCGAACCTCTGCTGGGGAAGGTGACCGCACTGCTGTAGCAGCAAAAGCGCCCCCTACACACCGGCGCGCCGTCGATTGCAAGCAAACGCCGATCGGCGGCGCCGGCCCTTTTCCACAATACCCTGAAAGAATCACTGATTGGCATGTTGCTGTAATTTCGCACGGCACTCGTCAGACCTAAAACCGCACCTTTTGCGTTCCGTTGCGTAAGCGGAGCAAGAACAACACCGCAAAGGTTGCCGTGAAACACGCCGTTATGGCTTCGGCAGCGGGGAAGGTTGCCCACACGCCTATCATGCCGAACGCCTGAGCCAACACAAACGCGCAGATGAGCATGGCAGGAAGCCCTCGAATGATAGAGATCGTCAGCCCTCGACTCGGAAGCTCCACTGCGCTAAAATACGCCGCCGCAACAATGTTGGCCCCCGCGAAGAAATACCCCACGAAGTAGATGCGCATGCCTTGCGCTGCCAACTGCGTGAGCGTAGGGTCGTTGTCACGATTGAAAGCCAGCGCCAACGGCTCGGCAAACGCGAATACCGCCGCATAGACAGCAACGGCGATAGCCAGTGCCGTTGCCAGTGCCATGCCGAGCACGGCGCGCACGTCATGCGCATCGCCGCGTGCATAGGCATTACTGGCCAGCGGCTGCAACCCCTGGGCGATGCCCGTGAACATAGCCGTCGCCACGAACGAGAAGTTTGCCACCACGCCATAGGCGGCCACACCGATAGTTCCCTCGAAATGCAGAATTATGAGGTTCAGCACCAGCAGCACCAGCCCACCGGATGCTTCCACCACAAACGACGAGAAGCCCAGTGTCAGTTCGCGACCGACAAGCCGCGCGTCAAACGCCATGCGCACCGGCCGAAACGTGTTTCGCTTGCGCACAAAGTGCGCAAGCAGGATACCGATACTTATCGCCGGAGAGAACCCCGTGGCAAGCGCCGCTCCGAACATGCCCCACCCAAAGCCAAACACGAACAGCCAGTCACCCAGAATATTCATGAAGCTGCTTATAACCATGGCTGCCATTGTCAACTGCGGAGCGCCATCGTTGCGCACGAACGGCAGCAACACATCGTTGAGCAGGAATAACGGTGCGAAAGCGAACAGCACGCGCAGGTATTGTACGGTTAAATCGAACGTGTCTTCACGTGCACCCAGCGCAATGGCAAGCTGCGGAGCGAGTGCCTGTACGGTGGCCAAGAACAGCGCCGATGCTATCAATGCGACGACAACCGCCATAGTGAACGCTCGATTGGCCCCCTGCGTATCGCCACACGACTTCCTTACCTGAAACTCCGTCGCCGCGCCAATGCCGAGCATGAGCCCCGTTGCGTGCATGAGCGTATACACCACGATTGCGTAATTGAGCGCGGCCAGCCCTTCGGGGCCAACTCCGTTAGCAATAAAGAAGGTGTCAGCCAGAATGTACACCGACACACCCAACATGCCCAGCACGTTCAGCGACACATACTGGGAAAACGAACGCGCCACGCTCGTGCCGCCCATGCTGACCGATCTGCCTTGCTGGTCACGCCGGCCACCAGAGCCACGCTCGTCGCCAGAGCCACGCCCGCTGCTCATGTCACGCCCACTGAGCCCTTCGCTGTTTTCCTCGTCGCGCCGCTTATCAGCGGACATTTCAGCCTCTCGCGCCATGATCGGCCTTACGCTTCCAACGCAATAGCATAGGCATCGTTGCGCGCGATACCGAACTCATCTACCAACGCGCGCGCGATCTGTTTCTTGCGCATGCCCGCATCCGCAAGCTGGTGGGCGCGCACACGAGCCGCCTCTGTGGCAGCGTCCGCATCGGATACGCGCTCTGCTTCGCTTTGTCCGTCGATAACGATAACGATCTCGCCTTTTATACCAGTACCCTTCCCTGTCGCAGCGCTGGTCTCGCGTGCGCGAAACTCGTCTCGCACCTGCCCCGATA
This sequence comes from Adlercreutzia sp. ZJ138, assembly GCF_011038935.1. Taxonomy (NCBI): domain Bacteria; kingdom Bacillati; phylum Actinomycetota; class Coriobacteriia; order Eggerthellales; family Eggerthellaceae; genus Adlercreutzia; species Adlercreutzia sp. ZJ138. The sequence goes on from NZ_JAAKEA010000004.1 coordinate 42,362, forward strand.
CACCGGAAACAACCTCTTCGTGCAGCTTCGTCAGCTCGCGGCACACCGACACGCAGCGCAAGGGGAACACATCAGCAATGCAATCCAAGGCATCGACCAGCCTATTCGGGCTTTCGTAGAAAATAAGCGCCGCATCGAGCGCACGCACAGTCTCAAGTGCCGCTGTGCGCTCGGCATCTTTTCGCGGGAAGAAGCCACCGAAGAAAAACCGCGGGTTCGTGCAGCCGCTGGCCACGTATGCTGTTGCCGCAGCGGTTGGGCCAGGAAGCACCTCCACCGCTACACCTGCTTCGCGCGCTGCACGCACCAAACGAAGTCCCGGGTCAGATACGCCCGGCATACCGGCATCGCTGCAATAAGCGATCACTTCACCATCACGCACACGCTGCACCACGCCTTCAGCGCGACGAGCCATGAGTGTCTCGTCTAAACGTTCGACGCGCTTTTTGATACCTAACGCGAGCAGCAGCTTGCCCGTAACGCGAGTATCTTCCGCACACACCACATCGGAAGTACGCAGCGCTTCGAGTGCGCGGGCCGTCATGTCGCCCAAGTTCCCAATGGGCGTGGGTACAATGATAAGTTTTCCGGTCACGCCTTACGCTCGCTTCGTTTCCACCTCGAGCTCACCGCCATGCGACTGCTCGCCGCGAGCACCATCGGCGTCCACAAACCAATCGCGCGTGGAACGAGCCTCATCTTCCTTGGTAGCCAGGTTCGCCTTAGCAACGGCGATCATCAGTTTGATGCGGTTGAGCTGGTTCACCTCAGATGCACCGGGGTCGTAATCGACCGCCACAATGTTACTTTGTGGATAGCGGCGACGCAGCTCTTTGATCACGGCTTTGCCAACCACGTGGTTCGGCAAGCATGCGAACGGCTGGGCGCACACCACATTCGGACAACCGCCGCGAATCAGTTCGCACATCTCGGCGGTAAGCAGCCACCCTTCGCCCATGGAGTTGCACAGCGACAGGATTTCACTCGCGTATTCAGCCAGCTCATAAATGCTTGCGGGAGGCTCGAAACGGCTCGATGCACGCAGCGCGTCGTTTACCGGCTTGCGGAACCTTCCAATGACCCCCAGTGCCAGCCTGCCACCGAGCGCACTTTTCGCCGAGCGGCCAAGCGGGTCTTTCTGGAAAATCGACCCCGCCACGCCAAACAGGAAGAACTCGATAAGGCCTGGCACCACAGCTTCGCAGCCTTCGCGCTCGATGACGTCGACCAGCTGATTGTTCGCTGTAGGATGGAATTTCACCAGAATCTCGCCGACCACACCCACGCGCGGCTTGCTCCCCTCGCCCACAAGCGGAATGGTGTCGAAATCCTCGACAATACGACGCACCGTGCGCTTCCATTCACCACGGCGAACGCCGCGCGCCAGCTGCGCCTTGCAGTCAGCCATCCATGTGTCGAACAGCCGGTTTACACTGCCGGGTTCCATTTCGTAGGGACGAGTGCGATACAAACACTGCATGAGCAAATCACCGTACGTGAGTGCGTACACAGCTTGCAACAGCATCTTCGGCGTAATTTTGAATCCGGGATTCTCTTCGCCGAGATCTTTAAACGACAGCGCGATAACGGGAATATGCCCCAGTCCCACACTCTTGAGCGCCTTGCGGATAAGAGCGATGTAATTTGTGGCACGACAGCCACCGCCGGTCTGTGTAATAAGCACAGCAAGTTTGTCGGTGTCGTATTTGCCACTCATCACCGCTTCCATGATTTGCCCGGTTACCAAAATCGATGGGTAGCAGATGTCGTTGTTCACGTACTTTAAGCCCGCATCAACCGCGCCATGATCAACACTGGGCAAAAGCACTGCGTTGTAGCCGAAGCGATGAAAGATAGGTACCAACAGCTCGAAATGGTACGGTGCCATCTGCGGGGCTAAAATCGTATAGCCGGCTTCCTTCATCTCCTTGGTGAACTGCACGCGCTCGAACTGCGTCGATTCGCCTTCGCGCTGCTTGAAGCGCTGCGTCACCTCGCTGTTAGCCTTCTTTGTGAACGTAGCGGGCGCACCGGGAATACCCAGCTCAGCATCGCTTACTGCACGCACGGCCTGCTTCGTGGCATCCTCATCCGTGACGATTTGAGCCTCAGACAGGTCGAAATCGCACGCCGGACAGCCACGGTCGGTGAGCGCGGCATCCATGGCGGCGCTCGCAAGGTCATCTTGCTGGTCTTTCAGCGCGGCCAGCAGACTGCGCACGCGAATGCGCGCGGCACCGAGGTTCGATACCTCGTCGATTTTCAGCACGGTGTACACCTTGCCGGCGGCCTCTAAGATCTCCTGCACCTGGTCGGTTGTCAACGCGTCCAAGCCGCAGCCGAAGCTGTTCAGCTGGATGAGATCGAGGTCACGCCGCTCGGTTGCCACCTTAGCAGCAGCATAGAGGCGCGTATGGTACATCCACTGGTCGACCACGCGAATGGGGCGCTGCAGCGTACCCAGATGTGCAATTGAGTCTTCGGTGAGCACCGCCAAGCCGAAGCTGGTTAAAAGCTCGGGGATGGCGTGGTTGATCTCGGGATCGTTATGGTAAGGGCGCCCCGCCAGCACAATGCCGTGCGTGCCGGTTTCTTCCATCCATGCAAGCGTTTCTTCGCCCTTGGTGCGCATGTCGGCCTTGAACGCCTCGTCTTCGGCCCATGCGGCGTCCACGGCAGCGTCCACTTCCTCTTGCGTGGGCACGCCAGATGCGCCCATCAGCTCAGGGTGAGCTTCCATGAGCTCCACATAGATACGCTTCTTCAGGTGCTCTTTCTGATCGTACGGCAACCACGGGTTCAAAAACGGCACGCTTTCGGTGCGTAGCTCATCGATGTTTAAGCGCAGCGCCTCGGCATAGCTAGCTACAATAGGGCAGTTGAAATGGTTGCCCGCGGTGCCGTCTTCTTGGCGCTCCCACTTGCTGCAGGGAAACCAGATAAAGTCGGGATGCTTCGCCAGCAGGTTCATCACGTGTCCGTGCGACAACTTCGCCGGATAGCACACGCTTTCCGACGGCATCGATTCGATACCCGCCTCATAGGTTTTCTTCGTTGACGGGTCACTGACAAGCACGCGGAAACCCAGTTTCGTGAAGAAGGTAAACCAGAATGGGAAGTTCTCATACATGCTCAGCGCGCGCGGAATACCCACCGTAGCGCGCGTTGCTTCCTCAGGCGACAGCGGCTCATAGCCGAACAGGCGCTTGCTTTTGTACTCGTACAGGTTCGGAACGTTTTTCGCCTCGTTCTGCACGCCCGCGCCCTTTTCGCAGCGGTTACCCGTAATGAAGCGGCGTCGCTTGCCGGTTTGTTCGTCGCGGCCGAAGTCATTCACCGTAAGCAAACACGAATTTGAGCAACCCTTGCAGCGCACCGTGCGGTGCGACGGCGTAAGCGACTCGATTTCCGCAAGCGGCAGCATCGAGGTGATGGGGGGTTCGACGTCAGCTGGGCCCTGCCCACGCTCCACGGCAGCCATGCACGCGCGGTCATACGCATCGCGGAAGCGGTCGCGCGCAAGGAGCGCAGCACCGTACGCACCCATGTTACCGGCGATGTCGGGGCGCACTGCGTTCACTTCCGACAGCTGCTCAAACGCGCGCAGTACGGCATCGTTTAAGAAAGTGCCGCCCTGCACGATAACGCGGGTGCCTACATCGCGCGGGTCACGGATCTTGATGACCTTGAACAGCGCATTCTTTATGACCGATATCGCCAAGCCAGCGGCGATATCGCCCACCGTGGCACCTTCCTTCTGCGCCTGCTTAACGCGGCTGTTCATAAACACCGTGCAACGACTTCCCAAGTCAACCGGATGAGCAGCAGAAATGGCAGTTTTCGCGAAGTCAGATACGTCAAGGTTTAAGCCACTCGCGAAGCTTTCGATGAAGCTACCACAGCCCGACGAGCACGCTTCGTTGAGCATGATGTGGTCGATTACGCCGTCTTTCACCCGCAGGCACTTCATGTCCTGCCCGCCAATGTCTAAGATAAATTCCACGCCCGGCAGCATCTCCTGCGCGCCGCGCAAGTGCGCCACCGTTTCAATTTCACCGGAGTCGACGCGCAGCGCCTCAAGCAGAAGCCCCTCGCCGTAACCGGTGACCGTGGCATGTCCGATTTCTACCAGCGCTTCGCCGGTAACGGCATTGACCGGCAGTTCGTTGTATAAGTCGGCGATGGCACGCTTCGCGCAGCCAAGCACGTCGCCCTTGTTGCTGGCATACGTGCTCCACAACAGCTCGCCCTCTTCGCCGATGAGCGCCGCCTTAAACGTGGTGGAGCCCGCGTCGATACCCAGGTAAGCCATTCCGGTGTAATCCATCAGGCTGCCGCGCTTCACGCACTCGGTTGCGTGGCGTTCGTTGAATTCCGCAAGCTCTTCCTCGTTGGCGAACAGCGGGGCTAAGCGCACGACCTCAGAACCTTGAACGTCGCCTAAATTCTTCAGGCGCTCGAGCACGTCGCTTAAACGCTCGGCGCGCGCCATGTCGCTTGCCGCACCGGCGATGGCACAACCGCTTGCCACGAACAGGTGAGCGTTGTCGGGCACAATAATGTGGTCATCATCCAAGTTGAGTGTTTCGTAGAAGCGGCGGCGCAGCTCAGGCAGGTACTGTAACGGGCCACCCAAAAACGCCACATTACCGCGGATAGGACGTCCACACGCCAGGCCCGAGATGGTCTGCGTGACGACCGATTGGAAGATGGATGCAGCGATGTCTTCCTTGCGCGCACCCTCGTTGAGCAGAGGTTGCACGTCGGTTTTCGCGAACACGCCGCAGCGGCTGGCAATGGGGTAGATGGTGGTGTGGCTTTGCGCAAGCTCGTTCAGGCCGCCCGCATCGGTGTCTAAAAGCGCGGCCATCTGATCGATGAAGGCACCCGTGCCGCCGGCGCACGTGCCGTTCATACGCTGCTCGATACCCTGATCGAAGTAGATAATCTTCGCATCTTCGCCGCCCAGCTCGATGGCCACATCGGTTTTGGGAATGAACGTTTCCACGGCTGTTTTTGAGGCAATAACCTCCTGCACAAACTCGATACCCAACCATTGCGCCAAAAGCAAGCCGCCCGACCCGGTGATGGCAATGGTCATGGGCTCATCGCCGTACTCGACCGCCGCTTCGGAGAGCACTTCGACGATGGTCGCACGCACGTCGGCATGATGACGGCGGTACACCGCCCAACGCACCTGGTTGTTATTATCGAGAATCGCCAGCTTCACCGTAGTTGAGCCAACGTCGATGCCGATATGCAGATGTTCGTCAAAACCCATATGCAGTGTCCTCGGTTACGATTGCGTTCGTTAACTCCCAGTCACAGGCCTGTTTGTGCAGCCAGACGTATGACGGGCCCATACAGCCAAAGCACCAAGGCCACACGACCAAAGTGCTTGTTTTCTCCCACTGAACTAATTTTAGCATTCGGCTTTTTTTGATTATCGAGCGCCCAAACTCAAATTGCATCAACAGAAAGAGAACAAATTCCCCGCTTGCAAGTCAGCGGCAAAGCTCCACGGCAGGCGCGCCTCTGCAACGAGCAGGCCCTGGCAAGTCTCCGCAGCAGCTACGCCCGAACTTAAGGAAATACTGTGGGAAACGTCAGCGGTTCGCGCGGCGACGCACACGGAAGTCGCCCAACCGCTTGCGGGGAGCCGCGCCACTTGCAACGCCTTGCGCGCCTGTCCGCAGCGAAAGCGCTTTGCCTGGACATCGGGAAACACACGCTCCACACCCAATGCATGCTTGCTGGTCAAACGCAACAGCAACGCCACCGATCAGGCTAAACGCCCCAACAGGACAACTTTGTACGCATTCGTGAGGGCATACACTTAAGCATTTCGAGCCGTCGCGTTCACAAACAACACCGCGCCCGCGCTGTTCCCTACCGCGCCCGCGACTTTCTCCAGCTCGCTCGTGACCTTCCTCATCGCGCCCGCGACCTTCCCCGCCGTACTCACTGGCCTGTGTCACACGGTCTTCTTCACCACGCTCGCGGCATTCTCCGTCACATCCGCGATCTTCCCACTTCATGTGCATTCTCCGCTCTCGCCCCACACTTCCTTATCCCGCCATCGCGGTTTTACCATGCGTGCCACTCGTCGCGCACCGAGGTTTGCTATCCTATGCCAGACACATCAAACCGTCAAAGGAAGCGACATGCAAATAACCCCCGCGGAAATTCGCGAAACGCTCGCGATGGTGAACAAGCAGAACCTCGACATCCGAACCATCACGCTTGGCCTAAACCTGCGAGCATGCACCGATTCTGACGTCGATACCATGGCGCGCAAGGTATACGACCGCATGACCCATGCGGCAGAGCGGTTAGTTCCTACCGCTGAACAGCTCGAACGTGAATTCGGTATTCCTATCGTGAACAAACGAATCTCTGTCACGCCCATCGCCGAAATTTGCGCGGCCACCAACGCTACCGACCTGTCACCCATCGCGCGGGCTATGGATCACGCCGGCAAAGAGGTAGGTGTCGATTTCGTCGGCGGCTTTTCTGCACTGGTACACAAAGGTGCCAGCCGCGCCGACAACTGCCTGATGGAATCGATCCCTGAGGCACTGGCCACTACCGATCGGGTATGCTCGAGCGTAAACGTGGGATCAACGCGAGCCGGCATTAACATGGACGCCGTATTGAAGATGGCCGGTATCATCCGCGAAACCGCCGAGCGCACCGCCAACAACGAATGTATGGGCGCAGGCAAGTTGGTGGTGTTCTGCAACGCCGTTGAGGACAACCCGTTCATGGCTGGGGCTTTCCATGGTGCCGGCGAGGCCGACGAGACAATAAACGTGGGCGTGTCGGGCCCGGGCGTGGTGCGATCGGTGTTAGCTGACCTGCCGAAAGACGCCGATCTGACCACCGTGGCAGAAGCTATCAAGGCCACCGCGTTCAAGATCACCCGCGCAGGCGAACTCATGGCACGCGAGGCTTCGCAACGTCTCGGCTACGCGAAGGGCATCCTGGACCTGTCGCTTGCCCCCACCCCAGCCGAAGGCGACTCTGTTGCCGAGATTCTCGAGGCTATTGGCGTGGGACAATGCGGCGGCCCGGGCACCACGGCGGCACTGGCCATGCTCAACGACGCCGTGAAGAAGGGCGGCGTTATGGCGTCAAGTTCCGTCGGGGGGCTTTCCGGCGCGTTCATTCCCGTATCGGAAGACGCCGGCATGATTCGCGCTGCGGAATCCGGTGCACTGTGCTTGGAGAAACTCGAAGCCATGACCTGCGTGTGCTCGGTTGGCCTGGACATGATTGCCGTGCCCGGCGACACCACGGTGGAAGCGATAGCGGGCATCATCGCCGATGAATGCGCTATCGGCATGATCAACAACAAGACCACCGCTGTGCGCATCATTCCCGCCATTGGGCGCAGTATGGGAGAGCGCCTAGAGTTCGGCGGGCTTTTGGGATACGCGCCCATCATGCCTGTGAACAAACATGCAGGCAGCGTGTTCGCCCACCGCGGCGGCCGCATCCCCGCACCTATTAACAGCTTAAAGAATTAGGGAAACGCTAATCTTGTTCGTCGGCCCTGCGTTTGCAGGGCCGCACCTGGAGGGCCTAACAGCCCCCAGCTATTCTACCGATAGAACCTCGGATATGTCACCGATACACCGCGCGCTTCGCGGATGCCATCAAGCGATGCCGCCGTCAGACGAGCAAGCCCAACGTAAAAGGGATGCTCGGCTGCTTCGGCAAGTTCTTCGAGGAAATGCCCCGACCACGTGAGGAAGTGATCGCGCAAAAACTCGTCTAGACACGTCGGCCGCTCGCGCGCAAGCGTTGCCATAAGCGCTAACATGAGCCCGATATGATCTTCGGGCGTGCGCTCATCCTGTGTGCGGGCAATGCCGTGTGTCCGCATCCATGCACGGAGCTCGAGCGTACTTTTGCCAAACACAACCATTTCGCGATCGGTATACACCGACCCCCAAGGCGGTGTAGGCTTCTTACCTGGTCCGATGAACAGACGGCGATATTCCCACATCAGATCGTCATCTGACAAGAAACGTCCTTCGTCGTCGCGGCAGGTAACGAGCGAGTCAACCATCATGCGAAGCGCCGATGCCGCCTGATCCTCCGGAACAAACGGCCATGCGGGTGCGGCGGCCTCAACATCGAGATCGACCATCGCCTGAAACGACGCAGCTGCCGTGCCCTTACGCGGGTCTTGCAGGTAGAACGGGGAAAGCGCCTCCCCAATAAACGCGATCGCCTCAAGTTGATCGGCGTCGCGCAACTCGCGTCGATCTTCATCGCGCATCATCTCGTCATTGCCTTGGCCGACACCTTGGACGTTGTCTCGTTCCATCATAGTCCCTCCTTGCACCTTCTACACACCCGGCATTTCACCAATCAGCGCACCAAACCTACCATCATGAACACCGCGAAGCTTCACTCACTCATTGGCACTCCACCGCCTAAGCCAACTTATGGATGTCGCCCAGCCAGCTTCCCAATGCTACCACCGCACACACTGCACGCAAACACGAAAACACCCGGAACCACAGACGCAGCGAAGCGAGAAGTAATGTGGCGAAGCGCATCCAAGCACCACGAAACGATCGCTCAGCTCTATGCCATTTCGCCGGAAATCACAGGGATCGAGCAAACAGATTGCGTTCATCCCCCATTCTGCAACTCAACAATCACTGTTAATGTGTCATAAATATACTGTTTAAATTTTGACACATTTCGAACATCAACAACACCTATAATATGTCAAAAATCATTTTTAGTATTTTTGATACGCTAGGAAGCCCATGGATTTCTCTTCATGCACACTGAGCAACCGCTACTACGGCGGTACCGAACGAAAGATTGGCGTCATCGTCAACGACGAGCCTTATATGCTCAAGTTTCAGAAACGGACTGCGTTTGGAGTTCGGTTCAACCATCTGTCAGAACATGTGGGGTCTCGTATTTTCGCTTACGCCGGCATCTCTTCCCAAGATACAGTTTTGGGCACCTACAAAGGTGAGCCCGTGGTAGCTTGCCGCGATTTTCTCACTGAAAACGAGCAGTTCGTTCCTTTCAACGACGTGGGCGAAAGCACGCTTGATCAGGATAAAGAGTCTTATCAATACGAATACGACGACATCATGCGCATGCTTCGTGACAATTCGAAGCTCACCGATGTTGAGGGCACCATTGCGGCGTTTTGGAAGATCTTCATCGTCGATGCACTCATCGGCAATTTCGACCGGCATGGAGGAAACTGGGGATTCATAAAACGCAGCGGTCGTTATCGGCTTGCGCCCGTATTCGACAACGGGTCTTGCTTGTTTCCCAATCTACTTGACGACCAGATGTCTCGCATCATCTCATCAGATGAAGAAACGCTTAAACGCGTATTCGAATTCCCCACTTCGCAAGTTAAGCTCAATAGCAAGAAAAGCTCCTATTACGAGGTCATTCATAGCCTGGCGTTCCCCGAATGCAACAAAGCGCTCGCCAACGTGATGGCGCGTCTCGATATGAACGCCGTGCATGCATGCATAGAAAACCTTGCAGGCGTCAGTGAAACCCGTCGCTCATTCTATACTCACATGCTTGACGCACGCCACGAGCTTATCCTTCGATCTTCGTATGAGAAACTGATGGGAGGCCGCTCATGAGGAAGGCTGTCACCAGCGGTGTTATTCGCGTGCACGATGAACTGGGATTTCCTTGCCACATAGCCCGCATTGACTACGTTGAATACGAGGACGAAACGTTTGACTACACGTTTACGCCGCGCTACCCCGTCATTGACATGCTGCCGACTACTATCTTTCAAGGAATTCCTGGGCTTGATCTCGACATGCGCAAGGAGTGCTACCTACGGCGCAACATCGTGCCCACATTCATTGCCGAACGAACACCGAGCGAGCGTCGGGAAGATTTACAAAGCCTGCTCGAATCGTACGGAATGACCTACTTGAACCGACTCGAGTGGCTCATCCGAACTGACTTGCGTTACAGCGGAGATCTTCTTTATGTCGAACGGTGGAGTCCTTCAGATGAAAAGCGCGTTGTTAGCATGGGTGACCTCTCGCAATTCGACCCCCGCGCTACCCACATGATAAGCGCGCTACTTACCGAGATTTGCCAAGGAAACGACATTACTACCAGCTCTTTCTCCATTGACGATAGCAACCGCTCAACGTGCTACCACCTGCTTTCTGAGCTCCTTCGCAAGGAGAAGTCGTTTCTCGCTAACCGGCGCGAAGAAGGCTGGGCGAAAGCCGCATTAACCGGCAAAACCCGCGGACGCAAACGGGCAGTCACTAATCTCGTTGATTTTGACGCCGTTCGCCACGCTCACATCGAAGGACGCATAACTGCTGAAGAGGCGGCACAACGCCTCGGCATCAGCCGATCAACGTTCTACCGCCGCATCAAAGAATTCAAAGCGTGAGGAAGGTGCAGACATGGTCTTAACAACAGACAGCTTTTGCGGGCTTTCGCCTTATGCAAGCGGCAGGAATCCTTCTTCTAAACGCTTGCGCAAAAGCGCCTTGTGAGATTCTCTTACGGCGTCGGACATGATGATGTGGCCGTAGGCTTCAGTGGGAACGTCGTCGATAATGTCATTGATGATTCGCATGTCAACCGCCGTAAGAAAACGGCTGATAGCAGCTTTCAAATCGGGATTGGCGCTGTTCCTCATGTAGTCGAAGGGGTGAATAGCGTGGCTTTCGCCATTCTCGTCAACCAAACGATAACACGACACATTGGTACCGAACGCATCTTGCTCGAGCGCTTCCACACTCGCCATACGTCGCTGAGCCACGGAAGAACTCCGCTTACTGAACAGGGAGCTACCTAAATCATACACAGGAGCCAACTCATAGGTCATGTTTTGCCTCATGAGCAGGCCCCAGTTGCCGTTGTTTCGATCGGGATTCTTAATGAACGCATCCACCACGAACATATCCCAAAACCGCTCGCGCACACCAGGCGTTCGCTTGAGCAGGTCGGACGTTTCTATCGCAGCCAAAACATCTCCGAGATAGACGCTTTCACCATCCGACGGAGCAGAACTGAATCCTGCATCGTCGTCTGACAGGGCATTCTTGATGTCCTTAAACTCGAATAGACGCGAGTCGGGAAACGTGAAGTCCTTGCAAGCGCAGACGATCTTGCCATTTCGATAGCCGAGGAAAGTTTCGTGCGCAGGAATACCCAACGACTTGTAAATGAGGGCACCAACATGCTCGGAAACAGGGCTTGACGTGTACGAGGGAAGATGACGACCTTGCAAGTCACGTGTTGTGCGCGGGTACTTCGCGATCCACGGCTCCCCTTTGAAGACAATGCCTTCTTTCTGGCCGGCGCGCCCGCCATAGAACAACCCGCTTATTTTGCATTCACGCAGATCAACAACGTCCACGAAGCTTTCCTCCCTGTGCGATTCTCTCGACACCATTGTAGCCGATTCGCCTTACGAGAAGGCACCATTCGGTGGATTCAGAGCGGGCGAAGCTGGCGGTGGAGCTAGTCGCGAGTGAGCTTGCGATGGACGCGATGCGGTTTGGCGGCTTCCTCTCCCAAACGCTCGATCTTGTTCTTCTGGTAGCTGTCGAAGTTGCCTTCGAACCAGAACCAGGTGCCGGGGTTCTCGTCGGTGCCTTCCCATGCCAGAATGTGCGTGGCAATGCGGTCGAGGAACATGCGGTCGTGGCTAGTCACCACAACGCAACCGGGAAACTCCATCAGCGCTTCCTCGAGGCTTTCCAGCGTTTCGACATCAAGGTCGTTCGTGGGTTCGTCAAGCAGCAGCAGGTTACCGCCTTCTTTAAGCGTGAGCGCCAGGTTCAGACGATTGCGCTCGCCACCCGACAGCACGCCTGCCGGTTTCTGCTGATCGGAGCCCTTAAAGCCAAACGCGGCAACATACGCACGACTGGGAACTTCGGTGTCGCCCACCTGCATGAAGTCGAGCCCGTCGGACACAACCTCCCACAGTTTCTTGTTCGGATCGATGTTCTCGCGACCCTGATCAACGTAGGATACCTTGGCCGTCTCGCCCAACGTAAGCGCACCTGACGTGGGTGCTTCCTGCCCGACGATCATCTTGAACAGCGTCGACTTACCCACGCCATTCGGGCCGATGACGCCAACGATGCCATTGCGCGGCAGGTTAAACGACAGGTCGTCGATGAGCACGCGATCACCGAACGCCTTGTGCAGATGCTCGGCACGCAGCACTTCTGCCCCCAAGCGCGGACCTACGGGAATGTGGATTTCCGTGAAGTCAACGCGCTTCGAAGCAGCTGCTTCGGCAACCATACGGTCGTAGTTCTCCAAACGGGCCTTACTCTTCGCCTGACGAGCCTTCGGCGAACTGCGCACCCACTCGAGTTCCCGGCGCATGCGCTTGGCCAGCTTCGCGTCTTTTTGGCCCTGCGCCTCCATGCGCGCCGCTTTCGTTTCCAAATATGTGGAGTAGTTGCCCTTGTACGGGAACAACTGCCCGCGATCGACTTCGCAAATCCACTCGGCCACATTGTCGAGGAAGTAGCGGTCGTGCGTGACAGCCAGCACGGCGCCGGGATAGCGCTTCAGGAACTGCTCGAGCCACAGCACCGACTCCGCATCGAGATGATTCGTAGGCTCGTCAAGAAGCAGCAGGTCGGGTGCTTCGAGCAACAAGCGACACAGCGCCACGCGACGACGCTCGCCACCCGACAGCACACGCACCGGCATATCGGGATCGGGGCATTGCAGCGCATCCATCGCCTGCGACAATTGGCTGTCCAAATCCCAGCCGCTCTTCGCATCGATTTCGTCTTGCAAACGACCCATTTCGTCCATGAGTGCGTCGAAGTCGGCATCAGGCTCGGCCATTTCCATGCCGATAGCGTTGAAGCGCTCGACTTTTGCCAGAATATCGCCGAATGCCATTTGTACGTTTTCGAGAACGGTCTTGTCGTCGTCAAGCGGCGGCTCCTGCTGCAAAATGCCCACCGTATAGCCCGGCGTTAAGCGCGCCTCGCCGTTCGACACGTCTTCGAGCCCTGCCATTAGCTTCAGCAGCGTCGACTTCCCCATGCCGTTCGGGCCGACCACGCCGATCTTCGCGCCCGGATAAAACGACAGCGACACGTCGTCGAGGATAACCTTGTCGCCGTGGGCCTTGCGGGCCTTATACATTTGATAGATGAATTCCGCCATGATGCTCCTTGCTCACGTGGGGCGCACCGCTCCCGCGTTTGCGGCGCGACGTGCGGTTGCGCGCTCGTATGCGCGCCTGCCCAGGGGCTTTCCGAATGTCATCTATTTTCGCATGGAATGTTGAAGAGGGCGAGAAGAATTCAAGGGAACAGAACGCGCGCTCGTGAACGCGCGCGACGAGCTATTCCCCGAAGAACGCTCCCGACTGACGCCCCCACAGATGCGCGTAGGTGCCGCCCGCTTCGACAAGCTGATCGTGTGTGCCGTCTTCCACCACACCGCCATCGCCAAGCACCACGATGCGGTCGAGGTTGGCTACCGTGCTCAACCGATGCGCCACCACAATGGCTGTACGGCCGCTCATCAGGCGCGCGAGCGCATCTTGTACGAGCGCTTCACTTTCTGAATCGAGGGCGCTGGTGGCCTCATCGAGCACCAGAATAGGACAGTCGGCCAGCATGGCCCGCGCGATAACAATGCGCTGCCGCTGCCCACCCGATAGCTTGATGCCGCGCTCGCCGGTGATGGTGTCGAAACCCTGCGGCAGCTTCTCGATAAACTCAAGCGCGTTCGCCTGCCGCGCCGCCTCGCGAATTTGGTCGATGGTTGCATCGGGTCTTCCGTACGCGATGTTCTCGGCGATGCTGCGATGGAACAGCAGCGATTCCTGCGGCACATACGCGATGTTGCGACGCAGGCTTTGCTGTGTGACGCGCGCAACATCTTGCCCGTCAACGAGAATGCGCCCTTCCTGAATGTCGACCAACCGCAGCAGCAACTTTGTGAGCGTAGTTTTTCCCGCCCCACTCATGCCTACCAAGCCAACGCGCTGACCAGCGGGAATATGCAAGTCGAAATCGTGGAATACGCTCGTTTGTACGCCACCGTCATCGTAGCTAAACCCGATGCGCTCGAAATCGATAGAGCCTTCGCGCACCACCAGCGGCGTTGCATCGTCAACGTCGGCCACAAGCCGCGGTTCATCGAGCACCACCGTCATGCCACTCGCATCGCCGAACGCGCGGTTAAAGCGCTGCAGCCCCGAGTTGATGAAGTTGAACTGGATAGTGATGGTGTAGGTGTAGGTGAACATCATCACCAGCGTGCCCGCCGTAATACCGAACCATGCGTTGCCGCCCGAAATGAACACCGTCACCACACTCATGATGACAACCGCCAAACATGCGGTAATAATGCCACGCGCCAGCGACGAACGCATCCGCTTCGAATCACGCGCAACTACTTCCTTATTCGCCGCATCGAACAAGGCACGCTCGTAGTCTTCTCGGCCGTAGGTTTTCACCGACAGAATGTTCGTAACGGCATCGGAAAGCTCGCCTGACAAGTTGTTCTGCGCCGTGGCGGCCTTCTCATTTAAGTGCAGGATGCGCTTGTACATGATGTAGGACACGCTGGCATACACCGCTAGCAGCACGAGCAGCACGCACACATACACCGGAACGCGTGGGCCTAACAGCACGCACACATAGATGATCGAGCCCGTGACCGGCAGAAACGGATGCACCATCGCCTCAACAAGCTGGTTGTACGCGCTCATGAACTTCGAGGTTTGCGACACCAGCGTACCGCCGAAGCGGTTCGTGTGGAAACTCATCGATTGGTTCGACAGCGCGTCGAATGCCATGGTTGCAAGATCGTAGTTCACGGCAATTTCGAGCTTCCACAGCGTGTAGTCTTGCAGCTTACTGCACGTTTGCCCGCACACGTTGATAAGCACCAACGCAGCAATGTAAGGCCCGAACACCTGAAACACCTGATCGGGTGGAACTGGAGAAGAACTCACCCGGTCGACGATAAGGCCCATAACAAACGGGTTGCCGTACGTTTGAAATCCGCCAAACCCAAGCGTCGACAGCACCAATGCCACAAACAGCCCTAAGTGGTTCTTTGTCGCCACCCAATAATAGTGAAGCGTGCGGCGCGTAACGGAAGGGCGCGCTTGCTTGCCGCCCTGCTCGCGCTGCTGGCTGTGGCTGCTCTGCCCGCTTTGTCCGCCCTGCTGGTTCTGCTTGTGCTGCCCGCTCTGTTCGCGCTGCTGACCGTCGCACGTGTTCGCATTCTGCTTATCCGACATACACCGACCTCACCAAATACTCCACGTTGCCTTCCGCCCCTCGAATGGAGCTTTCCACCACGCCTGTTACACGAAAGTTTTGCGCGCCAAGTGCCGCGCACACCTCATCGACCGTGCGCAGGCGAACTGCCTCGTCGCGAACGATGCCGCGGTCGGTTTCGTTGTGTGCCGACTCGAACTGGGGTTTCACCAGCGCAATGAACACGCTTTCCTGCCCGGGTGCCGCCCCGCGTTTGCACAACCCCGCAAACACCGGCGCTAAGTCGGCGAGCCCAATGAAGCTCAAATCGGCCACCAGCACGTCAAAAGGCGCCCCCAACTGCTCAGGCGTTGCGAGCTTGATATTTGTCCGCTCGAAGATGCGCACGCGAGCATCTTGCTGCAACTTCCACGCGAGCAGCCCGTAGCCAACATCCACGCAGGTAACCTGTACCGCGCCCGCCTGTAGCAGGCAATCGGTGAAACCGCCGGTCGATGATCCGATGTCGATACAGCGCAAACCGCGCACGCTTTGCCCGAACGCGTCGAGTGCGCCTTGCAGCTTGTGCCCTCCACGCGAAACAAAGCGCTTGCGGCCGCGCACGAAGATGCTGGCATCGGGGCGAACCTTCATGGCCGCACTGGTTGCATACACGTCATCAACGCGCACCTCGTGTGCGATAACGGCCCGCAACACCTCGTCGCGAGATTCGAATGATCCCTGCTCAACCAACAGATCGTCGAGCCGCACCTTCCGCATGCTGCTTAAAACCTTTTAAGGCTAGGGCAGCAGCAGTTGGGCGATCTGTACTGCGTTCAACGCCGCCCCTTTGCGGATTTGATCGGCGACATTCCAAAACGCCAAGCCGTGCTCCACAGTGGGGTCTTTACGCAAACGCCCCACGTACGAGCCGTCGGTTCCGGCCAGCAAGCCGGGCATGGGATATACGTTGTTCGCCGGATCGTCCATGAGGGTGATTCCCGGCGCGGCCGCAAGCGCGGCACGAGCAGCGTCCACCGTCACTTCGCCCTCGAATTCCACGTTGATGGATTCGCCGTGGCAGCGAAGTACAGGCACGCGCACGCACGTAGCAGCAACCTGAATGTTGTCATCGCCCATGATCTTCTTGGTTTCCACAACCATCTTCCACTCTTCCTTAGTGGAAGCGTCGTCGAGGAATTTGTCGATATGAGGAATGCAATTGAACGCAATGCGATGCTGGAACGCCTTTACCGTCAGCTCGTCGTCGGGCGTGCCGTTGAGGTACTCGCGCGTCTGGTCGTACAGCTCGGCCATGGCAGGCGCACCCGCGCCGCTGGCTGCTTGGTAGGTAGACACCACCACGCGCGTAATGCGCGACAGCTCGTAGAGCGGCTTTAAGGCCACCACCATCTGGATGGTGGAGCAGTTGGGGTTGGCAATAACACCATTGTGCCAGCTCACGTCGGCCGGGTTCACCTCGGGCACCACCAGCGGCACGTCTGCGTCCATACGGAACGCGCTGGAGTTGTCGATCATAACCGCACCGGCAGCAATCACGGCCTCGCGCATGGCGCGCGACACGTCCGACCCGGCACTGAAGAGGGCAATATCTACGCCCTCAAACGCCTGAGGTGTCATTTCTTGCACGGTCAACTCACCTGCGGCAACCTGCCCACAGCCGTCAAAAGGTACCGTTGTACCGGCACTGCGAGCCGACGCCAACGCGCGCACTTCACTCGCCGGAAAATCGAGATCATGCAGCACCTTCAAAAACTCGCGCCCCACTGCACCCGTTGCTCCCGCAACCGCCACCACCGGGTTTGCCGGCATTTCCTTCGTCCACGCCATAATCTTCTCCTTGTTCGCAAAAACCCTTATCGTTCGTACTTGATGTAAAAGCTACTGGTCGTTCGTAACAAAACAGTCGCAGGTCGTTCGTAACATAAAACATCACTAGTCGTTCGTATTATCGCTAGCAGTCCATATAAAAGCGCCGCTGGTCGTTCATAGAGTCAGCGAGAAGCGTTCCGGTGCTCCAGATTGACGCGAAAGTGCGAGGAAGCGTACTTTGGTACGCGACGAGCACTTGGAGCGGCAAGATGGAGTGCCCGAACGCTTCGTAGCGTCGGCCCGTTCCGTCGATCGTTAGATCGACGGAACCATCAGCGGCCTTTGTTCATCTTCGCGGCGATTTCTTCCGCAGAGAGCATTTTTTCCTCGAACACGGTGTCGGAATCCAAATCGAATGCGGTATGCAGGCAGCGCACTGCGTCGGTTGCTTGCGATGCTGCCACGATAACCGACAGGCGAATGGGCGACGTTGATACCGAGATGATGTTGATGTCGTTCGCGCCGAGCGTGGTGAATGCTTTTGCGGCCACACCAGGCTGCGACTTCATGCCCGTTCCTACCAGACTCACCTTGGCGATGTCTTTGTCCACCAGATATCCGGTCGCGCCGATTTCCTGAACCAGACGGTCGAGCGTTTCCTCCGCGCGATCGATGTCGGCAACGGGGCACGTGAAGCTGATGTTCGCCAGCCCATCAAACGACGTGTTCTGGATAATCATGTCGACGTTCACCATATTGCCGGCCAGCGCGGAGAACACCTTTGCCGCCACGCCCGACGTGTCGGGAATGCCTCGCAGCGTGAACTTCACTTCCGACGTATCGTGCGCAATGCCGGTGATGACGGCTTCCTCCATATCGGGTTCCTCCTTGATGTAGGTGCCTTCCGCATCGGAGAATGCCGAGCGGGAGTGAATGACCACGTTCCATTTCTTCGCAAACTCAACCGCGCGCGACTGCAGCACGCCTGCACCGGCACTGGAAAGCTCGAGCATATCGTCGTAGGAAATCTGATCGAGCTTCTTGGCGCGCGGGCACACGCGCGGGTCGGACGTGTACACGCCGTCGACGTCGGAATAGATTTCGCAGACGTCGGCATTAATGCCCCACGCCACCGCAACCGCCGTGGTGTCGGAGCCGCCGCGGCCAAGCGTGGTCATGTCGTCGTTGGCGTCGATACCCTGAAAGCCAGCAATAACGGGAATGTAGCCCTCATCAAGCGCGGCAAGAATGCGCTTGCTGTTGATGCTGGTGATCTTCGCTTTGTTGTGCGTGCCGTCGGTTTTGATTCCTGCCTGGCGACCAGTGAAGCTGATGGACTTGTAGCCGCGCGCCTCAATTGCCATAGCCAGAAGTGTCATGGACACCTGCTCGCCCGTGGACAGCAGCCGGTCCATTTCACGCGCCGGCGGGTTGGCATTGAGTGCCTTAGCAAGACCCACCAGTTCGTCGGTGGTCTTACCCATGGCGGACACAACCGCCACCACCTTATGCCCTTCCTGGCGCTTCGCGATGAGCCGCTTGGCAACGTTGCCGATGCGCTCTGCGGAAGCGACGGACGTGCCACCGAATTTGCAAACGATAATTGACATGGTTTTCCGTTCTTGACGTGCTTAAATCGACAGCCCCACACTATAGCAAACCAAAGCGTTGCCGACAGCCCCCGCAGGGGCGTTTACCGGTATTTAACGTCAGGCGGTGCCGATGTCAGTAAGTTGAGCACAAGCACTATTTCGCCAACGTGCATGTCAAACGATCCTTTAGCACACCGAAAACGGGCCCACCGTTTGGCGGGCCCGCACTATGCGAAGTCGTTCTTCAGGGAACGCTGTTCTTAATCGGCGCGCTACAACGTGAATAAGCCAAGCGATTGTAACAGCAAGATGGCCAGTAGCACGGGGCACACGAACTTCATCATGATGATATACAGATGACGACGCTGGAACTTGAACTTGCCCCCTTGCTCAACTTCGTCGATGATGACTTTCGGCTTGACAACCCACCCGAACAAAATGCAAGTGAGCAGCGCCAACAGCGGCATGAACAAGTTGTTCGACGCGTAGTCCATAATGTCGAGAATCTGGGCAACCGCGCCGTTGGGCAGCGTCAGTTCAAAGTAGAACACGTTGTAACCTAGGCACACGATAAGCCCCGCAATAAGCGCCCACATGGCCGTGATAATCACGCTCTTTTTGCGGCTCAGTTTAAACTTGTCTATGATGCTCGACACAATAGCTTCCATGATGGACACAGCCGACGTAATAGCAGCGAACGTAACCAACAGGAAGAACAGCAGGCCTACGATGGGACCGGCAGCACCCATGGCAGCGAACACCTTCGGCAAGCTGACGAACATGAGGCCAGGACCTGCACCCATACCCTCAACGCCCATGAACACGAACACGGCGGGCACGATCATCAGACCGGCGAGCATGGCGGCCAGCGTGTCGAAGAACTCGATGCGATTGATGGACTGCATGAGGTTCGAATCGCTGCGCGCATACGAGCCGTACGCAACCATAATGCCCATGGCAACGCTGATACTAAAGAACAGCTGACCGGTGGCATCGGTAAGAACCACCAGGAACTGCTGCAAGGTGATACCCGAGAAATCGGGGATCACATAAACGGCCAGGCCCTCCAACCCCGTGCGGGTAACGCCTTGCGCGTCGGTATAGGACAGCGTGAGCGCGAAGATGGAAATGCCCACGATCAAAACCAGCAAGATAGGCATGAGGATGCGGCTGGTGGTTTCGATACCTTTGTTCACGCCGCGATACACCACAACAGCCGACACGCCCAGAAACACGATCATCCACACGATCGGTTCAGCGAAACTGGTAATGTGCCCTGTAAAGAAGCCATCCTGCGCAGCATCGGCACCACCGAACGTAAGGAACGTGGCCAGGTACTTTAACACCCAGCCGCCAATAGCACAGTAGTACGGCAAGATGATAACCGGCACCAAACAGGCAAGCACACCTAAGAAACCCCAGCGCTTGTTGATTTTGCCGTAAGCAGTCAGCGGCCCTTGTCGCGTCTTACGCCCAAGCGTCACCTCGGTGGTAAGTAGGGCGAAGCCAAACGTTAAAACCAAGACCAAATACACCAGCAAGAACAGGCCGCCGCCATCCTTTGCCGCCAAATACGGGAAACGCCAAAGGTTTCCTAGGCCGATTGCACTGCCGGCGGCTGCAAGCACGAATCCAAACGATCCGGTAAAGGTCCCCCGCTTGCCCGCGAGGCTGGGCCCCTCCGTCGCGGACGATTTCATTTCTTCCATTCCTTCTCCTTTGCCGTGTGTGCATCGGGCGCGGCTTCACGAAACTAAAGAAACGCACATGCGCGGCCCGCACAGCCGCCCTGACGCAAAACATGTCCGAGAAACATACCACGAACGGAAGCATACGTCCAATACCGCAGCCTGCCAGCCGACGTATATCGCGCGGCGAACGGACAGGTGTGGCACATGTAGAAAGGCGCATGCTATCAGGCACTTCATCGCAGTAGAGCGCTGGAGAAGAAGTCGGGCACTGCGTTTTCTGTTATAGACCGCGCGACGAGTGCGCACTCGCGCTATTCCCCCAGTTTCTCCGCCGCTTCCAGCCACTCGAGTTCGAGCTCGCCGATGCGTGCTTGGAAACCGGCTATCTCGTCTTGCTTCTCAGTGAGCGCCACGTAGTCGGATTGATCGACGCTTGCCATGGCCTCGCGCGCAGCGGCAATTTTACCGCGTAAGGTTTCCACCTTGCCTTCGTTTGACTGCATAAGCTTGCGCAGCGCACGCACTTCCCCACCTGACAAGCGCGGCGCACTTGCGACACCACCGGCATCGCGAGATGCGTTGCCCGCCGATGCGCCACCTGCCAGCGCGCCACCTGTAGCCGTGACGCCCGCACCCGCGCCACCTGCCAGCGCGCCACCTGTAGCAGCGGCGCCGCCCGCAGCCGCATGACCCGCCGTGGTACCGCCGCTCGTTACAGCCCGCATGTCAGCCACAATGCTGAGGTATTCGTCCACACCACCCGGCAAATGACGAATCTTACCCTGAAGCAAAGCGAACTGATGGTCGGTCACGCGCTCCATCAGGTAGCGATCGTGCGTGACAAGCAAAAGTGTTCCTGGCCAGCCGTCGAGCATGTCTTCCACAACGGCCAGCATGTCGACATCCATGTCGTTTCCCGGCTCGTCAAGCACAAGCACGTTCGGCTCGTCCAACAGAATAAGCATGAGCGCAAGCCGGCGTTTCTGGCCACCCGACAAGTCGCTCACCGGTTCGTTCAGATCGCCTTTCGTGAACCCCAGCCGCTCGAGTAACTGCGCGGGAGTCATTTCCTTGCCATCGAGCATCGTGCGTCTGCCATAGCGCGATATCACCTGACGAACGCGATCATCGCCGTATTTCGCCAGCTCATGAAGGTGTTGCGACAGCACCGCGAACCGCACCGTCTGGCCAATGCGCACCGTACCCTTAGTCGGCTGCTGCACGCCCTGAATGACGTTCAGTAGCGTGGTTTTGCCTGCGCCGTTTTCGCCAACGATACCGTAGCGGTCGCCCGGCCCGAGCGCCCAACTAACGTCGTCGAGCACCGTATGCGGCACGCCCGACGCGTCATTAAAAGTAACCGTTACATTCTCAAGATCGACCACCTGCTTGCCCAGTCGCGCCACAGCCATCCTCTTCAGTTCAACAGGATTGCGCAGCTCGGGCACATCGGCAATGAGGGCACGGGCAGCGGCCACGTGGAACTTCGGCTTTGTTGCGCGCGCACGTGCCCCGCGCGACAGCCACGCAAGTTCGCGGCGAAGCTGATTTTGGCGCTTTTGCTCGGCAAGGTCGGCTAAGCGATCGCGTTCGACACGCTGCATGATGTAGGCAGAAAAGCCGCCTTCGAACGGCTCGATGCCACCGCCGTGCACCTCCCACATGCTCGTGCACACTTCATCGAGAAACCACCGGTCATGTGTCACCACCAGCAGCGCTCCACACCCCAGCCGCCACCGCCCTTTCAGATGCGCCGCAAGCCACGCGATGGCCCGCACGTCCAAGTGATTTGTGGGCTCGTCAAGCATGAGCACGTCCCAGTCGCCAATGAGCAGGCGTGCAAGGTCGACCCGACGGCGTTGCCCACCAGACAAATCGCCCACTCGTCCGTCCCATGGAATGTCGGATACCAACCCGGTGATAATGTCGCGAATGCGCGGGCTGCCCGCCCACTCGTATTCCTGCAAGTTGCCCACGATGGCATGTTCGACGGTGTCATCGGCATGCAGAGAGTCGCTTTGCCCCAGCACACCCACCGTCACGCCGCGCGTTCGAATGACGCGCCCTTCCTCGAAGCCCTCTTCGGGTTCGATCTGCCCTGCCAGCAACCTGAGCAGCGTCGACTTGCCATCACCGTTGCGGCCAACAATGCCGATTCGCGCACCCTCGTCAACGCCAATCGAAACGTTGTCGAACACCCGCTTCGTCGGGAAGTCGACCCGAACTTTCTCACATCCCAGCAAAAACGCCATATTTTGTTTGCCCACCCTTCGAGCTGCCACATTCCTCATGCTAAACGAAGGCCCGCCACCAACTCGAGCAGCGAGCCTACAATTATGTGCTTTCCGCGCTTCATTGTGTGAGCGCCCTGTCCGCACGGACGCTACGGACGCTTCGCTTCAATTAAACGCCTGCTGGGTCTTCTCCAACCCGTCGGACACGATGGAAAGCGCCGCCTGCGCCCCCAGGTCACACGTGTGTTCGAACTCGTCTACCGCATCCTTGCGCGGACGCGACAGCACCCAGTCGACCACAGGCATGCGCCCCGGCGGACGCCCAATGCCGCACCGCACGCGGAACCAGTCGCGCGTGCCTAGCTTGTCGCAGATGCTGCGCAAACCGTTGTGTCCCGCATGCCCGCCGCCGAACTTGCAGCGAATCGAACCCGGATTGATGTCGAGCTCGTCGTGAATGACAATCAGATGATCGGGAGCAACTTTGTAGGTTGCGCACAGCTGCTTCACCGGTCCACCCGACGTATTCATGAAGCTTTGGGGCTTCGCGATCACGACGGGCACGCCACGATGCGACCCTGCGGCCGTAAGCGCGCCGCATTCGGTTTTCCAATAGCGCGCGCCCACCTCGCCGGCAATGCGGTCGATCGCGTCGAACCCGGCGTTGTGCCGGGTGTGTGCGTACTCATCGCCCGGATTTCCCAGGCCAACGATTAGAAACATGCAGATAAACCCTTAATCGGTGTTTCCTTGGTTCGGGCCATATCGTCTAGTCGAACAAAACCGAAATCGAACCGCAATGGAAGATCGTGTCGATGGTTTTCGCGAACAGCGGTGCCACCGACAACACCTTGATCTTGCCAGTCTGACGCTCAAGCGGCACGGGCACGGCGTTTGTAACCACCACTTCTTCGATACAGGAATTCGCGATGCGCTCGTATGCCGGGCCACTGAACAGGCCATGCGTGGCGCACGCGTACACTTGCGTTGCACCCTTCGCCTTCAGCGTGCTGGCTGCGGCCACCAACGAACCCGCGGTGTCAATCATGTCGTCGTTTAAGATGCAGATTTTGCCAGCTACGTCGCCGATGAGCGCCGTAATTTCGGCTTGATTGTGCTTCGGACGATCCTTGTGCATGATAGCAAGGTCGCAATCGAGCAGCGTGGAGAACTTCTTCGCAGCCTTTGCTCGACCCACGTCGGGAGACACCACGCACAACTTGCTGGCGTCAAGACCTTTGTTGGTGAAGTAGTCAACAAAAATAGGCATAGCCGTCATGTGGTTCACCGGTGAGTTGAAAAAGCCCTGAATGGCGTCTTGATGCAGGTCGATGGCAACGATGTTGTCCACACCGGCAGCGGTAAGCAGGTCGGCTACGAGCTTGGCTGTAATAGGCTCGCGTGGAGCGGCCTTGCGGTCTTGGCGGGCGTAACCATAGTGGGCAATAACAGCCGACACCGTACGGGCGGAAGCGCGCTTGGCGGCATCAACCATAATGAGCAGCTCCATGAGCGCGTCGTTTACATCGTAGCCCGAACCGGCGCACACTGACTGAATGAGGAACACATCGGCCCCGCGCACGCTTTCCTGATAGCGCGCGTAGATTTCGCCATTAGCGAACTTCTCGTGCTTCACGTTGCCTAACGATATGTTCAGTTCCTTGGCAACCTGATGGGCAAGCTCGGGATTCACCGAACCCGAAAACAGCAGCATCTTCCTCTGATCATCCGCCATGGCACGCACTCCTTCATGTTGTGATTCAAGGCCGCCGCGCTGTATCGCGCAGCGGTGCCTATTCTACTACGGAAACCTATTCGCCCGCCTGCGAAGCGCGCTTCTTGTCGGCCCAACCGGGCACTTCAAGCTGATTGGAGCGCTCCACAGCAAGCGAACCCGCCTGAACGTCCTTCGTGATGGTTGAACCCGCGCCCACCACTGCACCTGCCCCAATGGCAACCGGGGCAACCATCATGGTGTCGCTGCCAATAAAGGCGTCATCGCCAATAGTAGTTTGCCACTTGTTCTTGCCATCGTAGTTGCAGGTGATAGAGCCCGCGCCTACGTTCACGCCTTCTCCCATGATGGTGTCGCCAATGTAGGAAAGATGCGGGACCTTGCTTCCCTTACCAATCGTGGATTTCTTAATTTCTACGTGCGTGCCAGCTTTCGCCCCTTCGCAGAGGTGCGTACCCGGCCGCAAATAAGCGCGCGGACCGCACGTTGCGGCGGCATCAACGCATGCCTGTACGGCAACCGTTTCATCCATTCGGCAGCACTGGCCGACAGTGGTATCGGTTAGGCGGGAATTGGGGCCGATCACGCTACCGGAACCAACAGAGGTTCTTCCCAGCAAATACGTTTGCGGCAGCAGCTCGACATCTTGACCGATTGTTACCTCGGGGCCAATCCACACCTGGTCGGGGTCCCACATAGTTACGCCCGCCGCCATGTGACGTGCGTTAATGCGGCGCTGCATGATCTTGGTCGCCTCAGCTAGCTGCGCGCGCGAATTCACACCCAGGCATTCCTCGGCGGTTTCGGTGCGCAGGGCCATTACGGGACGCCCCGCAGTGCGGCAGATTTCCAGCACGTCAGTGAGATACAGCTCGCCTTGCGCGTTGTTATTTCCCACCCGAACGAGCGCCTCGAACAAATCGTGTGCGTTGAAGCAGTAGAAGCCCGAATTACACTCACGCACGGCAGCCTCTTCGGGTGTGGCGTCCTTCTGCTCTACAATGCGCAACACCTGGCCCGACTCATCGCGGATGATGCGGCCGTAGCCAAAGGGGTTTTCCAGTTCCATGGTAAGTGCCACCACAGCAGCGTCGTTTTCTTCGCACGTTTCCATAAGCCGAGAAATGGTGCCCGGCGTGATAAGCGGGCTGTCGCCTGAAAGCACCACCACGGGCGCGCCAACAAGGGCGGCGTGCGCGAGGGCATCTTTACACACCAGCACCGCACCCGCCGTGCCGTTGCGCTGCTGCTGCACCACCACGTGCGTGTCGTCGCACACCAGCGGCTCAACTTGCTCGCGCGCGTGCCCGACAACTGTTACCACACTTGCCGCGCCGGCTTCTTTCGCGGCATCAACTACCCATCTAACCAGGGGTTTTCCTAGAATTTCGTGCGTCACTTTGGGCTTGTCGGACTTCATACGCGTGCCAGCGCCGGCGGCCAGCACAATTGCAGCTGCAGCAGTTGCCATGAACGGTCTTCCTTTCGGAGCTTGCGGGCTTGCGACTTTTGTGAAGTATATCGCAAGCGCGCCTACGTTGTGCAGCATATTCAGCTGTGCTAAAATAACGGCCAGCGGAAAGCCTGCGGTTGTGGGCGGGCAGCACCGTTAGTTTGTTAGACCGCTAGATGCCTGTCTAGCGGTCCTTCTTTTCGGGCTCCCCCAGCGTCTTAGCGAACGCGACGGCCTCCCGCAGTAACACCACGACCGCAGCCGCGAGCTGCAGAATTAGCACGATAACGTCCAAGCGAATCACCTCCTTCCCATGAAGCAGGTGCCGCCCGACGCGCAGGGCTTACATCCGTTGACCGTCGAACATCCTACCACGTTGTGCTAGCCTCGAAAGATACTATTCCTCATTGCCCTACTGTCCCCATTCGTAGTTGCTCACGGGTCAGCCAGTGACAGGCAGTGCGTGCAGGTACACACAGATGAAGTTGGCAAAAAATTCGAGAAATGCAAGGTTTTTCAAAGTTAGTCGCGTCTTCCGTAACTTTTTTTACGAAATGTACGATGTGGTGGAGTCGGTAAAGCTCGTCGAATCCTCAGGAAAAACAGCGATCGCCTCTGATCAGGGAAAACGTAAGAGCAGTCTCAAGAAGAGAAGAGCAGTGACTGTTTCCTTCCCATTTTTACCGCTTCAAATCGTACATTTCGTAAAAAAAGTTCCCGAAGCCACGGCTAACTTTGCTCAATCGCGCATTTCTCGAAAAAAGTTGCAGAAGGCGAGGTTTTCTTTGTCGCTGGCTGACCCATGGATAAGTAATCGTTCGTACATCCCCATTGTCCTTATTACGTAGCATACATTACATTACAAACGCGAGGAAAGAACTTGGATTCACCGAAAGAGGTGGCAAACGATGAGCAATAAAGAGTTACATGATAGATTCGGTGTGACGGCGGAGCAGTTGGATACATGGGCTGATGAGTACGAGAGCGCTGATTGGTCACATATGCGCTTCGGTGAGGTCATCAACGGAAGGCCCAAAATTTCAGATGAGCCACTCGATTCGATAACGGTAAAAGTCCCACGCTCGCGCACTGTGGCAATGAAGCGAATGCAGCAGGAAACGGGAATGTCGAGGTCTGAGTTTGTTCGCCAAGCTATCGATCACGAACTGATAGCCTTAGCGTAATGCTTAGCAGCTGGGAGTACGTACTACTTTCCCAGTACGTGGTGTTTCATGTAGCGGAAGGCGGCGTCTTCTCCTTCGTTGGCTACCATGGTTAGCAAAAACTCCAGCTCGCGCTTGGTTTCGGGATGCATAAGGAATGCGGCGCTTGTTTTCTCCATGGTGAAGTAGTCAAGCGACGCGCGATCGGTGTAGGCGTCGCCCTGGTACACCTTGCTCGCGGCGATGCGATCGCACACCATCTCAACCAGATAGCGTGGCGGCATTCGCTTGCCCTCCAGCGCCGCGCCGCGTTCACAGGGCAGATCGATCCAATACTCGAAATGATGCTTGTTTCGCCCTTTGTGATGCATCCACGCTTCGGAGTAGCCCTTGTCGTGTCGTTCGGCAGCGTTTGGACTCTTGTCGCCCTGATAGTACCGCACGCCTATTTTGAACTCGGTGGGACTGTATTTCGACAGGTCGTGCGTGAGGCCTTGCCAATACAGGCCCGCCTTGAAGCAGTGCCGCATGACGAGTGTCCGATGCCGCGTGATGGTAGAGAAATGACGCCACGCATTGCGCCACGACCAGCGGCCTGATGTTTCGTGTATTTCAGGAATCTGATGCATGGGGCGTGAAGGACAAGTCGGGCACGCTGGCAAACGGTGCGCGTGCACGAGCCGGGCGCTTCCTCTTACAAGGAATCGACGTAAGCAACCAAGTCAGCGACGGTTTCTAGGCCGTCGGGCTCGCCGAAGTCGACGTCCAGGCGGTCTTCCAGCTCGCAGATGAGCTCGACCATGTCAAGCGAGTCGATACCAAGGGAATCGAACGTGGAGTCGTCGCTCACTTGCTCGGGGTCGATATTCAGGTTCTCCTGCAGCAGCTCCTTGATCTGCTCGATGGTTGTCATGCTGTCGCTCCTTTTTCGCGAAGATTGAAAGGTTCAGGTGAGCTTACGTGGCGACTTTACGGATTGTGCCACGAAAGCAAAAGACAGCAAGGGAGACCTTTTCTGGTCTCCCTTGCATATTAGCAGCGCGTTACTTCTGCTTCAGCAGGCCGTAGCCGCCGTCGTTGCGACGGTACAACACGTTTACCAAGTTGGTATCGCGATCGGTGTACGCGAAGAAATCGTGGCCCAGAAGCTCAATCTTCACCAGGGCCTCATCTTCGGTGAGGGGCTCGAACTCCATTTCCTTTATGCGTACTACCTCGTCGGCAGGCGCAAGCTCTTCCATCAGGGCATCCAAGTCGAGCTCGGCGCCGTTGGTGTTCGCTTCGGGCGCATCGGCGGCGGCACGCGTGCGACGATCGATAACACGCGTCTTGAACTTGCGCAGTTGACGGAGCACTTTTGCGGCGGCAACGTCGATAGCGGCGTACATGTCCTCTTCATTTTCCTGCACGCGAATCAAATGACCCTTAGTGCGCAGGGTAACCTCGCATACGGCGGGGCGGGGGTTGGCGGGGTTCTTCTCTGAAAGCAGCACAACCTCGGCGTCGAGCGGATCGATATCCATGACCTTCATGGAGTTGCCGATCTTCTCTTCGGCGTAGGCACGCAGTGCGTTGGTGATGGTCATCTTGCGTCCAGTAACAATAATGCTCATGATGCAACCCTTTCTCTGCATCCGACAGTATATACAGCATAGCGCATCTAGGCGCGCTTGTGTGGTAGCAACATTGTTACCGTGTTAGGTTTGTAGAATTGGTAGGCTGTTCTCCGCATTACGCTTGTGCGCGGAGGCGGGTGGCTAGGATGTTGAAGAGGACACCGCATATGGCGAAGGCGAGCAGGTACACTTTGCCTACGGTTGTGGTGAGTATGGCTAGGAAGTCGCCCATGAAGGGAACGGTGAGTACCACGTTTCCGTGGTAGTTGACGTACGGCACGCGATCGAGGTCTTCGTCGGCATTGGCGTCGCCTTTGGTGGTGATTGCGCCTTCCACCACGTTGTTAGCGGTTGCGCGATGCACCACCTGGGTGTCCTCGCGCGCAAACGCAATGATGTCGCCGGCAACCACATCGGCAGCGTCTCCTGGCGCCACAAACACGGCGCTGCCCACCGGAATGGCCGGCTCCATAGAACCTGACTCAATGCGCAGAACTTGCATGCCAGCCACATTCGGCAAAACAGCGGGAAGAAGCAGCGCTATCACGCTTATGAGAATGAGTATGCCCGCGCAGTTACACACAGCGGCCGCAATGCGCTTACGACGCCTCTTCGACGCCGCAGATCGCCCAGTGCGGCCCTGCGGTGCTGTAGCACGGTCACTGCGACCCTCAGATGCCACAGCACGCCTATCCGACGCGCCGCCAGATGCCACAGCACGCCCATTACGGCCCGCAGACGCCGCAGCTTGCCTGCGGCGTCGTTTCGATGCTGACGGTGGCACGCTATTGCTTTCGGATCGCACTCTGCGACCGCCTGCGCACGACAATGAAATACCACACGGCAGCACCCACAGCCGCAAGCGCTAAACAGATAGCGATTATACCAACCGGCGATGTTAGCCCCTGAAACACTTGCGACTTCCCTTGATCTTCGACTCGGGAAGCAAGTGGAACGTCGTTGTCGTCAATGGAGTCGATCTCACGGGGAGCACCGGCTAGTGGTACGCCGTCTGAAGCGATGTCGGCCGTAGGCACCGGATTCTGCTCGACGGCATCCCCTTGGGCATCCTGTGCATCTTGGGTGTCCTGGTCAGCAGCGGCGTCTTGGCCTGCCCCGCCGGCCGCACCCGCAGCGCCGCCAGCTGCCCCACCGGCAGCACCGCCCGCACCCGCACCAGATTCCACGGGTGTATACACGAACACGAACGCGTTACTGGACTCATCCTCGGTTAGAGTACCAGTCAGATTATACGCCTGGGGCCGGTAGCCTTCTATGTAGCGGTACGCCACCACCGGACGGTCATCTACATTGCCCTCAAAACGCTGCGACGGCGCCAACTCGCGCCCGTTTTCATCAACGTAGCTTACCGTGTAGTGTGTAACCGAACCCTTCATGCCGTAAACAACCACCAGGTCGATGTCTTGGTCGACCTTGAACGACGACGTGTTCACCACGGCCTGCGCTGTGTCGTTGTAGCGCCCGGCAAGCTTAATACCCTTCACGTAGTACTTGCTGTCGTTAGAAACCTGCACGATATTAGGGTCGAAAAACCAACGCCACCCCGAGCGTATACCCTGGTACACCTCGCATTCCTTGCCGTTAACCGTACCCTGATTACCGGCGAATAGGCGCACCGTATAGGTGTAGTTCTCTTTGCCACCCGAGGCAGCATTATCGGAGGCATCGGTGTCGGCAGCGTAGGCAGTACTGGGACACAGTGCCACGCATAACGCCAACGCTGCAAGAAGCGACGCAACCGCCGCCATAAAAACAGACGCCATGGCGCTTGTACGAACGCGACCAGAATCGGCAGCTACGCACGCACCAGCAACCTGCGTGCCAGCGACACGCGCACTGACGGCACCTTGTGCGCCTGCAGCCACCTGAACGCCAACAGTGTTTGCGCTTGTAACCCTAACGCTTTGCATGCTTGCCGTCCTTTCCTGCTGCCCGTCCGGCAACTCCCCTCGCTGCCTTACCCGCAGGTACCCCAGTGGCATCCCCCGCAGCTTCTTGCTCGCGCCGCAAACGTCGCCCGAACAGCGCCAACAGCAACAGCACCGCGCCACCTGCGCCCACCAGGGCAAACAGCAGCAGCCTACCCAACTGATCGCCCGTTTGCGGAAGCGACGAGCTAATCGGACCACCCGGAGCCGGTGATCCCGGCGACTCGGGCGTGAGCTCAACCGCGAAGTTCATCTTTATGTCGGCCAGCGTGTCTTGGTAGGCATTGTTGTTCGTTTCGCCATCGAGGGAAACCTTCAGCGTAACCAGGCCCTGCTCGCCCGACTTCAGCGTGTCCAGATACAAATAGTCTTCAAGCGAGCTGGTGGCTTCGTTTAAGCCCTCGCCCGACGAACCGTATTCGTCGCCGCCAACTTCATCACTATTGAACAGGGTTTTCTCTTGACCAGACGGCCCTTTGTATGTGAGCACGTAGCCATAGCCAGAGCCATGCGCCACCTTTACCGATTCTTCGAGCGACCTAATAACTTCGTTGGTCATATACCAATCAGTGGTGGCAGCATTCTCGTTTTTGATGGTTACGGCAACGGTGTTCTCATCGCCTGGCTGCATGTTAGACACCGCATCGGCGAAGTTCAGGTTTTCGGGCGAGTGCACCATTTGCTTATCGGGTGTAAAGGTTACCGTCCAGTCGGTTCGACCCGTGTAATCGTCGGCAAAAGCCGCGCTTGGCACCAAAACAACCACCAAGCAAACCGCGCAGAAGGCCAACACTGCCGCCAGAACGCCCCTTACCGCACGCTCACGCCCACGAACGCCCCGCGCACCCATTGCTTCTGTGTATCCCATAGTCACAGCCTCCTTACGCCAGGCTTAAGCGATCGCCCGACACAACCACGTTGGCACCCCAGGCGCTTTTTGCGGCGTCTTCGGCGTTGTGGTCTTGCACCGCTTCTACGCAGGCTTCCACGCAGAAGGTCAGGCCGTCGTAATCGTAGGTGGTGGTGATAACAGTGCCCTCACCGGTGGTGCTTTCGGTTTGAGTTACGCGGTTACTCACCGCTTTGTTAATGGTTAGCGTATCGGCGAACTCGGACGTTACTTGCGTAGGCTCAAGCAGGTGCGAATAGTACAGCACCGTGCGCTCGGGAGTGGAAGCTTCCTTATCCAAAAGCCAGTCGCTACCAGTGTTTGTCAGGTTCAGGTCAATCAGGCTAGGGGAAACGTCGGTACGCTTGGCACCTTGTTCGTCAACCCAGTATTTCTTAATTGTCACACGCACGAACTGATTGATAGTGCCTGTGTTTTGCACTGTAAGACGTTCGTCGTAGGCAACGCCCGGCTTCAAGCTGCCGTCGGTAGCACCAAGCATGTGCTCGAGCAAGCGGCCCTGGGCACCATGATACAGATAGTCGCCACTCGTGTCGGGCTGAACAAACGGAACCTCATCGGGCAGCTGTGTGTTCGTTTCGTCCCAGTTGTTTTCGGAAATATAGTCGCGCCAAGCCACACGCGTGCCATTTTCAAGTAGCGTAACGCCGATGTTTTGCATCTCAACATGGGTTACGTAGTCCTCAGAGAAATAAGTAAGCGCCGCCTGAGCCGAGCCTACCCCGCCTATGCATAACAACACCACCGCCGTTGCAAACAGCGCTAAGGTAACCTTCTGCTTGGCGAGTACGAGTTTTACGCGCTCCATTAGCGATCGCCCCCCTCAGACGCTTCATCCGCGTTACCGGTCTCAAGCTTCACGGACCAGTCGGCAGACTCGGGCGCAACTTGCTCGCCGCTGGACTGGTACTGCACGGGCGTTGTCTCGTAGACCACCACCACGCTGAATGCATCGCCCAGCTGCGGGGCTTCTCCCGTGGCTGAATCGGTCTTAGGCACGTTACGAATCATCAAGTCGAGCACCGGCGTGGTTGCGCCGGGGTCTAACACGCCGTTGTAGTAGTAGTACCCATCGGCGGCTTGGCTCCAATTAGTAGCGCCGCCAGGCTCGCTATAGTCAATTGCGTAGTCACTGGGGCCATAGGCCGCCACGCGCACATACACCGGCTCGCTAGACGCGGCGTCACTTGTTATAGCAACCGACTTTGTCCAGTTTGCGAAGGTCTCGTTTACCGTAGTTTCATCTCCGAGTTCCAGCGTGTAGCCACCTTTTGCCTGGCAGTACGTGGTGAAGTACGCACTTGCCGCACCAATTCCTGCAACTGCAATGCATACCACGGCCAGCGCGAACAGCGCCGCAACCCAGGTGTTGTGTGCCTTGCTGCGAACTTGCTCGCCCGCTTGTTCATACGATAACGCCATCACAACTCCCCCTTCCCGCTAGTTCTCAGATGATGCAGCGCCATGACTGTAGGTAGGAGCAAGTACCCAACCGTTATTGCCGCTTTCGTCTTTGTCGTAGGTAAAGCTGTTGGTTACCGAACCGCCATGCACCTTGGTGTTGCCAGCAGTGTTTTCGAAGCTAACACGTGCCACCTCGTCGGCCTCAATGACTGCCGTTTCCTCAGAAGCGCCCACCACCGTGTACGACGCACCCGAATATACCTCGCGCACCACTACGGTGGAGCCCACCGGTATCTTGTTTTCAATGAGCACGTTTTTGCTGTCCGGCTTGTTAAACACGACGGAAACCACGTCGTCGTACACTTTGTTGCCACTTACATCGGTAGCCTGCACGCTAAACACGAACGTTGCCGCGCTGTCGACAGCAGAACCATCGGTTTCGAAGGTATCGAGCGTCTTTGTTATTTCAAGCGAGCCCATGCGCGGTTTCACTTGCGGCTTCAGCAGCGTGTCGGCTTCATAAAGCCAATCGGTTCCGCTGGCAGTGGTTAAGGGCTGGTCTGCGGCCGCCTCGCGCGTGGGAAGTGACATAAGCACGGGTTCGAACGCGCATTCCATCAGCGGCGAATATGCCACGGTGGCCGTTCTGCCGTCCTCGAGCGTTGTCGTGTAGTCGGCTGCGACAAGGTTGGCTCCGTGCGCCACCAACAGGTACAAGCCGCTGGGAAGCTGCGAGAAGCTGGCCTCACACGTTGTATCTTCGCTCCCTGTCGCATTCATGGTGGCGTGGGGCGTGTCGGCGAGCGTGGGGTTAGTCGAACCCAGGTCGGCAAGCGCCGCAGACAAGGCCGCTTGCGCGAAGTCCTGCGACGCCTGCGTGGCGGCTGTGCTGTCACCCGAGGACATGGTGTTGTTTAGCTTCGTAACGTCAAGCTTCGAGAACGGCCCCTCTTCCACCGGCTCATAGGTGTAGGTGTCATAGCCGGGCGTTTGTACCGCACGCGCCACCAGATAGGCGTCCACCTGAATGCCGCCATCGTTGCTTGCGAAGGATTCAGCATCTTCTAAGGCGGCTTCCACTGTCAGGTTGCTGTTCTTGGACAAGTCCAAGCTGGGCTGCGCTGCAGACGCTAAGCCCGCCGCAGCCAGCAAGCACAGCACCGACAAAGACGTAGCCGCTAGGCACGCAAGCCACCTGCCTTTTCGTGTAGCAGCTGAAGCGTTACCGTTCATGGTGTTCCCTCCTTGCGTCGGAGTTATCAACAGAGGAATCGTTGGCGGGCGCATAAGCATTGTTGTCAGCGTCAACATTGGGGCTGTTGTCGTTGGAGCTGTTGACACGTTCGCCAGATGCGGCATGTTCAAACGGCGCAACGGGCGTACTTGACCCTTCGGTCACGGCAGACCCACGCCCTGCGGACGCAGTAGAAGCCACATCGCGTGCGCGATGCACATCGGACGTTGGTAGTCCATCGGGTGTAAGCGATACGGCACGCTTGTCAGCCTCGGTCATGCGCGCAGGCTTGCGCCGGTTCGCTATCAGCAGACCTATCAGAGAAAGCAGCAGAATTGGCACGGCCACAGCAGGTGCCATAATGTGAATAGGAACACGCCGCGCATCGTATTCGTCGGCAAGGTCGTTGGGAATACCGTCCACCCGATACCCGCGCACCAACAGCCGGTGCGAGTTCACGCCGTAGGGCGTGCAGGTTTGTAAGGTAGCGTACTCGGTGCCGTCTTCGGCCGCCAGCGCGTCAATTTGTGCAGGCTCTACAATGAGCACCTGGTCAACTTGGTAGAACATCTCATTATCAAGCACGGTGATGCTGAAGTAGTCGCCTTCGTGCATCTCGTCCAAGTAGGTAAACAACACCGCCGAGGGAAGCCCGCGATGTGCAGACACCACCACGTGTGTGCCAACATCACCCGTGGGAAGGTGTGAGCCCTCCAAGTGCCCCGCCGACGTTTGCAGCGTGCCGTCGCTGGTACCGTGATAGATGGGCAGCTTCACGTCAATCTTGTCGACAGTCACATACCCGATAAGTCCATTACCTGTTACGTTGAAAGCTTGTTCGTATTCTTCGTGAATGCTGGGGGCACCACTGAAGCGGTCGGACAGCGTATCCAAGTGAGCGTTGTAATTGCGCGCTTGAGCAACCAATGCCGCTTTCTCTTCTTCGGTGAGGGCGGCTACAACTTCCTGGTAGCCTTCAATGGCACGCGTAGCATGCATCGAGTTCCACCAGTCGCTCACCGCCGGGTAGCAGAAAATGCCAATACCTGCGATCAACGCAAGTGCAATAAGGATGTTCGATACAGAAACCCGCCGCTTCTTCTTCGGAGGTTTACTGTTTGAGACAGTGGAATTAGCAGCGTCAGAAATCGTGCCGTCAGAGACACCGCCACGCATAGATGCGTCCTGACCACTAGATGAGCACACGGAAGTGGGTGTACCCTGCGCACCAGATGCAGAAGCAGGCGCAGATGCGCCTTTTCTTTTATGCGGTATGTTCTTTTGCTTGAACACGGTAAAGAACAGCTGCTCCTTGCGAAACGATGGTTCGTATTAGTTTGGCTTGTTGGTTGATTTGGCCGGGGCATCAACCCCCGTTGCTCGCCGCGCGCCAACGCGAAGGCATCAACCGGCGCGGCAAGACGGGAGCGGATATGCCGCCCCCGTCCGTAGCTTGCGGAAGAACCGCAAAGAGTAGGGAGTTATGCCGAATGCTTCGCAGAACGACGCTTGATAATGAGAGCCGCCAGAGCGCCCACAATCAGAAGTCCGCCACCCACATAGAAGATCGTGGTACCGATGCCACCTGTACTGGGAAGGATGGAACCGGTGTTGTTGGCAACAGGCTGGGATTTGGTCAAATTCGCCTCAACAGGAGTCGTGTTGTCAGTATCCGTACCCTTGATGTTTACCTCAACGGGTTCCGTCAACAGATTGTAGCCGGCAGGAGCTTCGGTCTCCACCAAATAGTACTTGCCATCTTTCAATCCAAGGAAGCTAGCAGCACCATTTGCATCGGTCTCTACTGTAGTCCCGTTCCCGTCGACCCACTCTACCTTTGCTGGGTTGGTACCTTCAGCGGCTGTATACTTATAGTATTTGCCCGCTTCGTTCTTCAGAACAAACTTGGCATGCTCGAGCTTCGTATTCATGTCAGGATTTACGGCATCAGCAGCTTCGCCAGCCTTCTTGGCATACTTGACGATATTAATCTTGGCGCTATAAACCTGCTCATTGTCAGTCTTAGTCTGCGTGTCACTCGAGACATCAGGATTGTTGCTGTACTCCAGCGTCGCATTGTTATTGCTGATCCCACCGGCAGCATTCTCATTTACCGTTGCGGAGTACGTAACTACAATCGGAGTATCAAAACTAAACTTCGTAACATCAATGCTGATGACAAAGTCTTTTTCGCCAGCATCATTACCAGTCATAATCGTGCACTTATCGGTTTTCGACGTAATGTCTTCATCGCCGACCATAATTTTGATGTCGTTCTTGAAAGTCAGACCCCGAGTCATTTTGTCGGAGATCTTATATGTATACTCAGTAATATTCTCAGCGCCAGTAGTATCAGGCACCGCGCCAGTAATGGTAAACTTAACGGTTTCGCCGATCTCGACGTTCTTCTTGTCAGCTACCTTATTAAAAGGAACATCGTTCTTGTCATGGATATTCGCCGTGGGATTTGTGGTGGTCAGATTGCACAGTGCACCGCTATCAGTAGTAACAAGATAATAACCCAAATCCAAATCACCAACAGTAACACCTTCATAACCCGCAGCAGAGGTCAGAGATGCCCCCTGCTTGTTAGCAGTCACCTTCTCTTTCATGGCCATAGCGAAACTAGGAGCGGAGAATTCCTCGCTAAGAGTTACTACATAGATATCACTATTATTTGCAGAAGGTGTCAGAGTAATGCCCTTTCCGGTGAACGCGCCCTTTGCATTAGCCGTGGCAGCAGAACCATTATTACCCATGTAGCCAATAACATCATTGAACCACGAATTGGGAGCAGTCTTATTGATGGTGTAGGAATAAGCGTCCTTGTCCCCATTGTAAACCACATCAAAAATCTTATATGCGGTATATTCCCTATTTGTTTCCGGATTATCGATCGTAATTCTACCCTCGCCTTCAGCAAACGCAGCTGCTGGGACCAGCAGGGCAGCCATGAGCACGGCTACTGCTATGCTCGTTAGTTTTTTAAACGCGGATTTCATCTCTTTCCCTTCAATCGTAGTTCGGCGCATAAGCGCCCTTTCCTTCGCCGCTTGCGCGGCCTGCGTCATCTTAGGGAGATGCCCCCTTCCTCTCACTCTCTATAGTTCCTCCTTCCACGATCATTCCTCATACTGCATCTATTTCTCACCAAGGCTTTTTGCCTGGTCAATTGTCAACTGCTCGCGCGCGACGTGCGAGGTGCTCGCTTTTGCCCCTGCGTGTTGCATCCGCAGAAAGCGGCACTAACTAACCGGGCCGAAGCGGTTTAGTGGCCACACGCGAAGCGCCAGCTTGCCTACCATGTCATCCGGCGACACGCACCCCACCTGGGAGCTGCGGCTGTCCACGCTTGTTTCGCGATGGTCGCCCAGCACGAAGTACTTGCCGTCGGGCACCTGGTAGGGCAACTTGATGTCGCACGTTCCCAGCGCCTTGTCGGTTACGTAGGGCTCGTCGAGCTCTTGCCCGTTCACCGACACGTTGCCGTCTTTGTCAATGTCCACCCAATCGCCGGGCTTTGCCATCACGCGCTTCACCAGCACGTTGTTGTTGTGGTAAAACGCCACCACGTCGCCCTGCTCCAGCTCGCTCGTGCCGAGGGCCACCACCACGTCGCCGTCTTCCAGCGTGTCGGTCATGGACGACCCGCTGATCACCAGCGTCGGCAGCATCAGCACTGCTGCAAGCACGGCCACCGCCGCCACTACTACCAAACCCAGAAGCGTGCTGCTTACGATGCGGCGCTTCGATTGCCTGCCTTGTTCGCGTGTGAGCTCGGCTTGCACCGATTCTGAGTTCACGAACACCGCCTGGCACGTGATTGCAGCCGGGGTTACCTCCTGTTCCTGTTCTCCAGCGCTCACTCATCGGCCGCCTTCGCGTTGTTGCCTTTCAGTGCGGGCGGAGTTGCGGGAGCATGCTTTGCTTGGTTGCTAGCAGATGCTGCTACGTCCAACTCGTTAGCAAGAGCTGCTACGTCCTGCTCGGCGGCGGATGTTGCTTGGTCGAGCGTATCCGCTTCCGCTTCGCTAGCAGACGTTGTGGGATCCGTCACAGACACTGCGTGTTTGCCATCAGACGTTGCCACATGGACGACCGGTGCTGCATGGGCAGGTATTGTCTCGTGAGCGAATGGATCCGTGTGAGCAAACTTGCTGTCTACTTCCTTGCATACCTCTTGCAAGCTGGCGATATACCAATCCGCTGTAACGTTAAATGCTTCCAGCGCGCCACGCACGCCTTCGGCGGCGTTCACGATGATTCGCGCGTGCTTTCGTTCTTCTTCCTGTGACACCTCCAGTTCGTCGAGTCGCGCTTGCATGCGCGCGATACGTTTGTCTTTATCGTCAAGCCGCCCTTTCAGGCGCTCGATTTGCTCATCTTTTGCGTCTAGTTTCTCGCGCAGCCGCTCGTTGAGTCTGGTG
Organism: Adlercreutzia sp. ZJ138; assembly: GCF_011038935.1. Taxonomy (NCBI): domain Bacteria; kingdom Bacillati; phylum Actinomycetota; class Coriobacteriia; order Eggerthellales; family Eggerthellaceae; genus Adlercreutzia; species Adlercreutzia sp. ZJ138. The sequence goes on from NZ_JAAKEA010000004.1 coordinate 80,839, forward strand.
CAGCGATCAAACTCGTCCGCGACGTCACGCAGGTAGTCTTGCAGGCGCTCGGCGTCTTTGCTTTGCGTGAGTAGCAGCTGCAGCAGGTCTTCGCGGCTGAGCCGCGAGAGGTCGCGCGACTTCGTGACGATGACGTTCTCCAGCGAAGGTGCGCTCATGGCCTGCTCTTTTGCCAGTTGACCGGAGGATGATGACTCATCGGGCGCAGACCACTCAGCCGCAGGTTTCGGTTCAGGCGCAGGCTTCGCATTGGCCGACTGCGATTCGGTTGGTCGAGAAGTGCCTGCACTAGCTTTAGCATCAGTTTCTGCCGATTGCAGCTCAGCAACTTGCGATTCGCTTGTTTTTACAACAGTTAGCTGCACAGCCCCAGTATCAGCTTCCGACGGCTGCGGTTCAGCTGCTTGAGGCTTGGACTCTTGCGACTCGGACTCGGGCTTTGCCTTCAGTACAGGAAGAGTAGCTAACAGGCGTGACTCGACTTGCTGCAATTCTGACGTATGTGAGTTAGCCGCCTCCGTTTCGGACGTTTGTGAGCCATCTGCTTTTGACTCGGCTAACCGTTGCTCAGCCGCACGCGCTTCAAACATTTTCGGCTGAACCGCCTGCACGCTGACTTCTTGCGACGCAGCCACGCGCGATTTGGCTGCATGAGTACGAGCAGCCTGCAACTCGACCGACATCGTGTCGGCTGCCTTCCTCTTCTTGCCGAACAAGCCCATGAGTATTTCACCTCCGTCCTCTGTTGTCCTAACTTCTGTCTACATTTCTGTCTTTATTGGCACCTTTACTACCGACCTTGACATGGCTAGCGCTGCCGCTCGAGATTCGAGCGCGCATTTTCGCCTGCTATGTCATGGAATAATCGCCTCGTTACGCGCTAGATGCGCATTTTCGTCGTCGCTTCGCTGCCAAGCCAACACCTGCGCCCGTCACAAGTACCGCGCCGACGACCAAGTTGGTCCATATACCCCCACCACCGGTTTCGGGCAACTTGTACGATACTTGCACAACGGGGGTTTTGTATTTCTTAGTCTTAGGAGTAGCATCTCCGTTCACGACATAACTGACCATAGCTTCTTTATTGGAGTCAAATCCTGGCTCATAAGAACTAGTTTTATTCAGGATATTTTGATTATCCGTTGTGTTGAGGTAGTCCGTGCCTTCGTCACCTTCATCTGGATATTTATATCCTAATGTCTCATACTGCCCATAAGCATAATTGTTTACCTCTATATTGAAAGACAGTGTGTAGGTGCAACCAGCTTCTAGCTCATAAGCGGGATTAAATATCGCGGATACTTTCTTTCCTTCATGACTTACACTTTGCACGATAGGCCGACCATTGATTAATTGATAGGATTCGTAATTTTTAGTTGTTTCATTCCACTTTAACGGCCAAAGGACAGTTTCCCCATTTTTGTCCTTCTTGACCACCTTATAACCAGGATCAGTTTCGCTATATAAGTCCACGTAATCACTCAAGGTGTCTTCGATCTTAAAGTTGTTTACATTGGGACATTTCGAATATGTTCGCATAGCATTCTTTAACGTCTCTGTATCTCCAACTGAGACAGATCTCGAAGCATCATTATTTACCATTTGTTTCAAGATCGTATCATCGAATGCAGACTCACCACTGCTGCTGTTCTCGGGTTCAATACCTACGGTATAAATATCAACACCAAGACCCGCGATGTCTTTCATGAATACGTCTCTATAATATTCCATTGTCCCAGTTATGCAGCGACCATAATCAGGTAGAGTCTTATCTGTCTCTATTCGTGCCCATCCACTACCCCATCTTTGGCCGTTTGAAGCATTCACAAAGAATGTCGGTACACCATCGGAGAGGAATATCATTACCTTTTTATTACTGTCATCTTCTACCCCTTTAAATAGCTGAGCAGCCTTCCATAAACCTGCACAGTAATTGGTACTCGGATGATCATCCTGAACGGTCCCAGATACTGTAACTAAACCTTGCCCCTCATGCCCATCTGCCTGCACATCTACAAACTCGCATGCGGCAGTACCCCCAGTCATCCAATTGGTGGTATTACCGCTAAACGTATAAGCCCTTGCATCGGGATCTACATCATAACCGTTACTTTTCTTCCCTGTCTTCCAATCGTAGTACCGATTGCGTGTGCCCCAGTAGCCATCGTAATCACTATAGTATTGTTCATAATAATATTCGGGTGACGGTTGGCTGAGATAGTCACCAGCGGCTCCCCTCGTAGCTTCTGGACTGTAATAACCATTGAAACCTACGACGGCGACTTTGTTAGCTGAATTCATATCCAGAAAGTCGTAGATGAGACCTTTTTTTCTATTCTCTTCGTTAAACTGTGTCGAGTCAGCTGTTCCATTCAAAACTTGGCTGATTGCCTGATATCTTCTCAGGTTGACATTGTTCGTACTGTCCGTACTGGTCGTGTCTTTCATATCTTGTGCTTGCATGCTCCATGATTCATCTACCACAATCACAAGATCGACACCTTGTTCATCCTTACTTTCGGGTAAGACAGCATCCAGGTATAGACGGTAAAGGTCGGTTTCCTCTCCGGGGTTCAAACCTTCTTGCACTTCGGTATCAGGGTTATCTACACCATCCCTGAAAGCATCAATGGTTTTGTTGCACATAAGGTCTAGTTCGCCTCCACTGACAACGGGATCGAAACCGGGCTTCGTGTCAGAGACTTGAATAATAGGGTGGGCATAGGGGTTTGAGCCTTGTACCCCGTTTATCTTGTAGCTAACCTTAGCTAACGACTCCGATGTGTTGGAAGCCGATGCGTTAGAATGGAAGCCCCTCCGATTAGTATCGGTTACGTCGCTCGACTCGTAGTCGGTTCCTTCATCGCCCGTATCAGGGTAGTTTACATGATCTTTTTTGTATTCATATGCTGCATCGCTGGGTCTTATGTTGAAAGAGAGTGTGTATATCCATCCATCCTCGGGATGATATCCAGGCTCGAACTCAGCCACTACTCTCTTTTGGTTATTCGGATCGAGTCCCACGTTTTTCAGTTTGCCGTTGCCTTCATCTGTTCTCCCGCCACTGTCCCACAGAACCTTTTTTGACGGCGTTCCATCGGCCTCGTCCTTGGTCATAGTCACCAGGAAGTCTGGCTGGTGACTATAGACATCGGCATAGCCACTGAGGGTGTCCTCTATCACCAGTTCAGTCACAGGAGAGCTGTCTACCGTTTGCCACAGGGCCTTTTCTATGTCTTCCGCAGTTGTTGCCTTGGTATACTGACCGCCGCTTGTGGTTGCCATGTATTTCAGCACGTCTTCTCTGTCGATCTCGGAATTGGGCTGATTGTCGGGAAAAATCCCCACAGTAGAGACGGGGATTCCGTTGCGTTCGAAGAAAGCCTTGAAATAGTCTTTGGTTGGTTGGTTGCATTTTGTGACGTTGTCTTTATCCTCTTCTCCTCCGTTCCCGAGTCGATCCTCTCCTCCTTTTGAATTCTGGGCCAAATAATATGTCGGAACACCGTCGGAAAGAAAAAGTACTGTCTTCTGGTTCTCGCTATTTGCATTCTTGAGCAATTCTTCTGCCTTTTTCAGACCAGCGCAGTAATTGGTTCCTCCTCCATTCTCTCCATCAACCTTTATAGCGGCAGGGTTGCTTGTCCAACCTCCGCTAAGTACTACTGCATCAGGATCATTAACAACATCAGATTTTCCACGAAAACCTATGACGGCAACCCTATTCTTTGTTGGGTTTGCGTTTAAGAACTTATAGATGAGACCCTCTTGGTTAAAACTGTCCTTGGAAGTTGTGCCGTTAAGAATCAGCCTGACTGCCGCATCTCTAGCGATGGGGTTTGGACTGTTTTTGACCTCTATGTCCTGCTTGTTATACATACTGGCAGATTCGTCTACTATGATTAGGAGGTCGGTTCCTTCGATGGGGGTATCATCTTGCTGCACCTTTACCTTAGCATCCAGGTAGAGACGGTAAAGATCGGTGCCATTGAGGCTCGTATCGGGGTTTTGATTGCCCTTGTCGAGCCTATCGATGGTCTTGGCGTTGGCAATCGTTGCAGTGGCGCTTCTGATAGTCCGGCCAACGCTCGCGGTATCGGTGGTGTAGACCGTCGGCATGTCTTCAAAGCCGCTCGTGGCAATTCGAGTTTCTACAATCTTTTGCAAGGCTTCTGCATTTTCTGGGACTTCTGCATAGCCGAGAATTCGCGTGTCGGTGTAATCGGCGCTGCGCTCGTACTCGATGCTTTGTACCTTGTCGGTGTGGCTTGTCGCATCTTCCGCGTCACCCTGAATGACACGGATGCGGTCGGGATTGTTCTGGTCGGCGGGCAGCAGCGCTTCCACAATGCCTACGTGGTCAGCTAAGGCCGTAACTTCCGCATAGGCGGATACCGCCTGGTCTTGCGCGGCAATTTCTGCATTCTGTGCGTCCTGCGCGGCAGCTTCCTCACCTTGCCCGGCTTCCGCACCCTGCACCGCGGCGGCCTGAACCTGCGCCTGAGCCAGCTTTTCTGCGGCCTGCGTGCGTGCGGTAGCTACCTTTTCCGCATCTTCTTCCTTAGCAAAAAACACCACATCGCCCGGCTTGGGCTCATATCCGCTTTCTACGGGGTGATACAACCCGTACTCCGGGCTTTGCAGCGCTTGCGTCCATTCGGGACACGTGAGCGCCACCGGGTATTCGTTCGCGCCAGCGTAATGCAGGCAGAAGGCTGCAAAGGGCACGCTCCAATTAGCATAGGGGGTGTTAGCCCACGCGCCGTAGCGGGTGTAGCCTTTCTGCTCGCCGTTTTCGTTCGTGGTTAGGTTTTCCTTGCTTTCGGCGTAGTTCAGCTGCGACTGCGCGACGGCCACCACGTCGCTCGGCCAGGTGCCGGTGAGGTTGGTGGGCAGGGTTGCCTCCCACTGCTGCGGGGTTTCCGTGCCGGCCTTGGCGTCGCCATAGCAGCTTTCGCTGTGAGTGTGCTCAGGGGTGGTGCAGGTGAGGGTTTTCTGGTAGCATGCGTCAGTGTGGGTGTGACCTGGGGTTTCTGGCGTTGTGCAGGTGAGGGTTTGAGAGCTTGCAGCTTGCGTTGCTTCGGAAGTTGTTTCGGTTGCTGTGCCGTCGGCCGCTTGCTGCTGCGGCTGCGTTGCCGCATAGCAGCCGTTCGCCACCGAGTGCTGGTGGGCTTGCGCTTCTTCCTGCCCACACGCCAACGTTTGCGTATAGCAGGCATCAGAGTGCGTGTGCTCGGCGAGACCGCATGTTGGGTCCCCCGTCATGGCAATGCCGGTGTTCTTCAACGCCCAGAACACTCCGAACACGACGAATACCGCAGCAAACACCGCCGCGGTAAACGCGATCCTCTGCAGTTTTCTATTCCTGCGAGCAGCCTCCAGATAAGCCCGCATAGTACTCGCCCACCTTCGTATCCCATGCTAGCGCACCTGCTACCAGGGGTTCTGGGTGCGCCAACCTGCTGTTTCGCACGTGCTTTGCGGCCCGCTTCACCGTGTTGCGCTTACGCACGTTGCGGCAATTTGCCTCGGGGTGCCGTTGCGCGGGGCGGTTTTCCGCCTTAAAGCGCTGCTACTCCAGCATGTTCCAGCGTTTTCAGTACGCCTGATTGTAACGCCGCAGTGACCTTTCGTCCACAGATGGGGTACTAATGTCCCCCCTCCCCATTTGTGGAGATTTTTTCGGGCGCTTGGGGGCGCTTGGAGTGTGGCAGAGAACACACCTAACCCTTCAGCACATTTAAGCGAAGTCTGCAAAACTTGGGGGAGGAACTAGAAGCGTTTCGGCGGCGCAACCCATGCGCGAAAGCTCGTCTTGAGCATCGATTCCTTCGGCAGCCAGTTTCTCTATAGCAAACGGTGCAAGATAGAGCGGCATATAGTGGACGGTTTTTTCTTCACGCTTCTCGACCGAAACATTTGCCTCGGAGAATACGTAGGCGTTTTCTATGGCATATTCACTCGAAGACAAGAGGTTCGTAAGCGCCACATGTCGCTTATACGCCTTCCCCGACTTCACTTCAATAGGTACAACCTGGCGCGATGGCGTTTCTCCGATGAAATCAACCTCACCTCGCCTGCTATGACGATAGTACCGAGGGACAACAAAAGCTGACGCCAGCTCTTGTGCAATCACGTTCTCGTAAACTCCTCCAAAGTTCACATCGGAAGCCCCCGACACGATTGCCATAGCCACAGAGATTGGATATCGGGAAACGAGCATACCAGTATCGCCTGCATAGAGCTTGAAACGATTCTGTTCCTCGGTTCGCTTCAGGGGGCATTTTGGCTCAGAAACGTTGGGTACTTTTAGCGCTGCGCCCGCAGATACAAGCCAGGCAAAGTCGTTTGCATAGCGCTCAAACGTTGCTTTTTCTTTCAAAGAGCGCAGCTCGAAACGCTTGTTTTCCTTGTCGAGCTGACTTGGCATGGCGTCGTATATCGAAGCGACCTGAAGCGTTCTGGATTTTGCGTATTTTGCAATATCTTCACGGTAGAGCCCGACGAGCTCGGTGTGAACATCCCTCACCGCCCCCAAATCGCCGTGTGTACACGAATAGCGATCAACAGCTTCGGGCATGCCGCCAACAACAATGTACAGCCGAAACAGCTTTGTTAGTCGCTCGTGCAACGAAGCTTCAAGTGGTGTTTCTGTTTCGAAGTGCTCGCGCATCGTTTGCCAAAGGGAGTCGGTTACCCCTTGTGATTTACAGAACTCTTCGAAGTCAAGCGGGAACATTGTCTCGATGTGAAGATACCCCACCGGAAACGACTTCACGTGCTTGAGCGCCACACCAAGGAGTGACCCTGACATCACAAGCCGAAACCTGCCATCTTGCACGAGGTATTTCGACAAGGTGACAAGATTCGGTGTTTCTTGCACTTCGTCAAAAAAGACCAGTGTCTCACCAGGGATAACCTCTCGCCCAACCATAAGGGATAGTCGCTCGATGAGATCTCGCGCGCTTGTCGCTTGTGAAAGATACGGAGCTCGTTCGTCTCGAAGAAAGTCGACTTTGACATAGCTCGAAAACTCGCGGCGCGCAAATTCTTCAACAAGATAAGTCTTTCCTATCTGACGAGCGCCGTCGACAAGAAGGGCCTTATATGGCGATTCTTCTTTCCACTTGAGCAACTTTGCGTATGCTTTTCGCTCGATCATAACCGCCCTCTGTTCTGGGATTACAGCACACTTTGTTCGGGGTTTGTTTCCAATACGGCTGTTATCATAGCATATTATGCGTGCAATACATGTGTTTAATACAACCAGTATTATACCTAAGAATGCGTTCTATATATGTTTCTAGTACAACCTTAAATTTACTGTGATATGCGTTCGGTTCATGCGTCTGATGCAGCATGTATTGATGGTCTTTATGCGTTTTGCGCGACGATTGAGTCAATGTTGTGCCGGGACTATTTGCGCCTGGTAGGCAGTAGGCGGGAGTGGGCGAGAGCGTAGAGTGCACTATCGTGAGCTTTTCAACCTTTTATTGTCCGTAAAAATGGACTTGTTTGTGGCCTTAGGCGCGTATGCTGCAGTTACTCCGTGAAAACAGACCGAACATGCAGCAAAGGAGCCCTGCCATGACCACCACAGCCGCCCTCACGCGCAACATAACCACCATCGCCGTGAACAGCGCTCTCACGCGCCCGATAACCGCACTCCCTACAACCGCTCATCTCATCGACTTCCCCACCGTCAGTGAAACAATCGCCCCCGCCGCTGGTGGGATGGCCGCCCCTGCACGCCCGTTGCCCGTCGGGACGACTCGCACAGCTGGCATCGCACGTCCATTTGCTACACCTGTCTTACGCAACGAGCCTTCCAGTGACGCAAACAACAACGGCCTGGCTGATGATAACAACGAGCTGGTGCTCGCCAGCGGCGACACGTATCTGACCTGCGTGTATGACAGCTCGGCCACGCAAACGATGTCGTCGTGGCAACGAATGACCGACTTAGCCTACAGTCTGCGCGACAAGCAGATCATGGATATCATGCGCGGATGGGACTTAGAAGACGGCGCATGGTTACAGGACAGCCCCCTGGTACTGCGCTTCGAGCTACAAGACGTTGTGCTGGAGCCAGCTGAGAATGGTGAGCTTCGCATCTGGCAAGGCGTGCTCGACGACGAAAGTGACTGCATGCTACGCGCCAACTGGCTACCAGACGGCGCGCATCTCACCGGTGCTGACCGCGCGCGCCTGCAGCGCGAACGGTGTCGCCGCAACACTGGCATAGCGCAGGCTTGCTGGCTTGCCTACCAGCCGCTGCTGCAGCTTGTAGGCAAGCGCACCACCATGATTGATTGGTTGGCGCTCGGCTGGCGCATCGCACGGCGCAACCACGCGCTGGCCGACTGTCTGTTCACGTTCTCCCACGCGCTGCAACAGGCCTGTTAACCGTAACAAGATCGGTAGGGACAACAGGGACGTAGCCTCTCTTAGTGCTCGCCAGCGCGGCGGGCGCGGGCTTCGCGCACCAGCTCTTCGAGATCGAGCTGGTCACGCAGTGCCGGGAACGGCACAATGGGGGGCTGCTGCGCCAAATGGGGTGCGATGTGCTTTTCCATCCAGCACATGTCGTACCACCGACCGAACTTGTGGCCGCACTTCGTAAACCGGCCCAAGTACGAAAATCCCATTCGCTCGTGGAAGTTAAAGCTGTTGCGGGTAAGATATTCGTCCTCTTTCAGCGGATAGGCAACTGCGGCGTTCATGTTGGTGAACCCCTGCTTACGCAGCACCGCCTCTAACGTTTCGTATAGCAGACGGCCAACGCCTCGGCCGCGCTCACCTTGCCGCACATAGATGGACGTTTCTACCGCCCAGTCGTACGCCGAGCGCTGCTTGAAGGGTCCTGCATATGTGAAGCCAACCACTTCGTCGTCATGCTCGCAATCGATGGCGGCTAAATATGGGTAACGAGCCAAGTACGTGCCCATTCGTTTGGAGAATTCCTCCAACGTAGGTGGCGTATCCTCGAACGTAACCGCAGTGTTCAACACGTACGGAGAATAGATGGCCAGTAGAGCTTCGGCATCTTTCAACGTGGCGATCCTAATTTTGATGTCAGTCATGGGGTACCTCATGCTCATTCGTGCGAAAAAACATTCTTCGTATTATACGGGCACAATACCGCGCGCAATGCCTGACCAGATCTATTTTACCGATATCGTACCTGAACCTTCGTATAGGCTCGCCGCATCGCGCAGCCATTGTGCGTATTCGCGCCGCACCGATGCGGGCTTCTCAACGCGAATTTGACACCCAAACTGCGCAAGCCATCCGAACAGCACCGGACTCACCATAACAGGAGCAACCACAATCGCGGCAGGTTCACCGGTTTCTTGCGAGGGCAGGCTACGACCTGCCGCCGGAAACACCTGCATAGCATCGCCGAAACGATCGGCAACCGCACTCATAGCGGGCTCGGCCACCAACAGCGTCACAGTTGCCATGCGGCCTGCGTACATGCCGAAGGCGCAGCACCCCATGCTCGCAGGATCGTAGGAGCGCACTGTGTCGTTGGCGCATGCAGCGCAGTCGAGCACGAGCAGCTTGCGCATACGGTCGATGCGATAGTTCGCGAAATCGTCGTGCGACTCGTGGTAGGCAACCAGGTAGTAGTTTCCATCGGAATACACCACGTCAACAGGCGTAACCACGTATGGCCTACCTTCGCGCTGTTCGACCGGCTGAGCAGCCGCGTTCAACTTGCAGTAGCAGAAGCGCACCTGCCGCTTCTGTGCAATGGCTCGCTGAATCACATCCACGTTGACAAGGTCGCTATGAGCCTGCGTTGCCGGGCGCCCCTGCACGTGCACGCGCTTGTCGAGCAGCGCGCTTTGGCGCTTCCCCACCAACTGCTTCACGGCGGTAACCAGCTCGTCGGCCTTCTGTTCCGATATGAACCGGCTACTCTGAATCGCATCGATGATCAGGTTCGCCTCGGGTACGTGTAAGCTGCGGCTCGCCAAGGCGTAGCGCGCAGGCGTGCGCCCCACCATGCGCACGTCCATGCCAAACTGGCGCAGCACATTGATGTCGTCATAGACGCTCTTCCGTTCGGCCGAGACACCTTGTTCTTCAAGCCGCTCGATAATCTGCGCCATGGTCAACCCGCATTCGGCATCGGTTTCTTCGTACAGCATCCGCATGAGTAGCAGCAGCTTCAGCTTTTTCTTCCCTTTGTCGTTGCTTTTGTTGTTTCCCTTATTGTTTCCCTTGTCGAGCGGCATCGCGCGCTTCCTTTCCCTTTTCACGCGCAAGCCATGCGCGGCTGTAAAGCGTAACCTTCGCATGCCATTTCGCGAACGAACCGTGACAATCACACAATCATAGCGCGTTCGTGCAAAGACGCGATAGAATACGGGCATGATGAAGCCGACAAGCACATATGCCGCTTTTGTAGCCATTCACCACGCCGCACAGACAGGCCTTGAGAAGGGCTGCGTCGAACGGATAGAACACTCGCGCAACGAGGTGATGTGCTAATGTGGATTCGCATGACATGGAACGACGTGCGCATCGTTTGCCACTACCTTGGAGTGCTCGTTCTCTTCTCGTCGGTGCTCATGTTAATCCCTTTCGCCACCGCCATTGTCTGCGGTGAATGGAATGTGGCGCCGCGTTACCTGCTGGGAATGGGCGTGTCACTGACCGTTGGCGCGCTGCTGCGGCTCATGCGCATAGCGCCGGGGCAGCTGAACCGTCAAAACGCCCTGATTGTTACCGGCTTGGCGTGGATTGTGTTGTCGCTGGTGGCAACCGTGCCGCTGAGCATGTCGGGGCATTTCGACACCTGGTCAGACACGTTCTTTGAATGCGTGTCGGGCTACACCACCACCGGCGCAAGCGTGGCATCTAACCTCAACCACATGTCGCATGCCGACAACATGTTCCGGTTTATGATGCACATGGTGGGCGGCTTGGGCGTTATCGTGATTGCGCTGTCGCTTGGCCTGCTGAGTAAGGGCGCCTCGAACCTGTACACCAGCGAAGCGCGCACCGACCACATTGTTCCCAACGTTGTGCAGACCACACGCTTCATCGTGCGGTTGTCGGCGGTGGTTATCACGGTTGTGTTCTTGGTGCTAACCGTGTGCTGCCTTATTGCTGGCATGCCGCCATTGCGTGCGGGGTTGCATTCGCTGTGGCTGGCCATATCGGGCTTTTTAACAGGCGGATTCACCCCGTCGTCGTTAAGCATTCAGTATTACCATTCCACCGTGCTCGAAATAACGCTGATGCTGACCATGATACTGGGTTCGATCAGCTTCGTTGTGTACTCCGAGGTGCAGCGCGGCAGGTTGCGAGCATTCTTTGAAGACCTCGAGCTGCACACCATGTTCCTCTGGCTTATCGTGATGACCTGCGTTATGGCCGCGACACTGAGCACGACCGTCACGTTTTCCGACTTGCCTGCCATGCTGCGGCGCGGGCTGTTCATGATCGTGGCAGCATTCACCACCACGGGTTTTCAGAACATCACCAGCAACCAGATGATCACGGCGTTCTCGTCGGGCGCGTTTCTGGTGCTGGCTATTCTCATGGCCGTGGGCGGGTCGACCGGCGGCACCTCGGGCGGCATCAAGTTCCTGCGCCTAGGCATTATCTTAAAGTCGGTGCTGCGATCCATCAAGGAAACCATTGCGCCTGACAGCGCGCGCGTGGTGGTTACGTACAACCACATGGGGCGCCGCGTGCTCACGCCAAGCGTAGCAAGCGAAGCCATGACGATCTTTGTGCTGTACGTGATCACGTATGCAGCAGGCGCGCTGGTAGGCGTGGCGTACGGATACGACGCTACGCAGGCAATGTTCGAGTCGATAGCCATGACATCAAACGGCGGGTTGTCCGCCGGACTCGCCGCGCCAGGAATGCCGCTTGGTCTGGAACTTTTCTACATTCTGCAAATGTGGGCGGGCCGTCTGGAATTCCTCACACTGCTGGCACTGATCGTGAAGATAGCGTCATCGGTGATCCCGCGCCGCACGAGCACGAAGTAACACGCACGAAGAAGCGTGTATACATGCAGGAACGTGCGCACGCGAAAGAGCGCATGCGCACGAAAGAACCACGGAAACTGAAAGCGGCCGTATGAGCCCGACGCCCTACACCAACACGCCGTTGCAGTGGTCGATGCCGTGTTGGATGATTTCGGCTGTCCAATCGGCGAACTTGCGCTGACGCGGCACCAGCTGACCATCTTTCAGGATCTCGTAGGTGATAATAGCGCGCTTGAAGCGGCGCACTTCGGAATCGACCGGCAAGCTGAAGCAGCCTTCGCGCGTTTTGTAAGGAATAAACCCCTGCTTAATGGCGGGGTTGAAAATGGCGTAGAGCTGGCCATTCTCTTCGTAGGCCACAATGGCCTTGCGCTCGCCGATCTGATTGGCTGCCAAACAGGCGCACTGCCCATCCATCGACTGCATGGTGTCGAACAAATCTTGCGCCACCGACGCGTCGTCGGCGGTGGCAGCCTCGCAGGGTTGCTGCAAGAACTCGATGTCGGTGACTATTTCTTTTATCATCGGTAACGCTCGCTTTCAGGTTCTTCTTAGTGACTTTACTAGGTTTCACGCACGGTTGCTAGGTTTCGCGCGCGCTCGCTTTACGCTTTGTTCTCAAGCTCGACAAGTTTTTCCGCCCCATATAGACGGCGCAGCGCTGGCTTCTCGATTTTACCCGTGGCGTTGCGCGGCACATCGGCGAAGATGATGCGGCGCGGACGCTTGTAGCGCGGCAACTGCTCGCAGAACTCGTTAATGTCGGCTTCGGTGGTGGATTCGGCTGCTTCGGGTTTCAGCTCGATGACAGCTGTGGCTATCTCGCCCAATCGCTCGTCGGGTAGTCCGATAACGGCCACATCCTTCACCGCCGGGTGCGCCGACAAGAAATCCTCGATCTGCACCGGGTAGATGTTTTCGCCACCGGTAATAACCACGTCTTTCTTGCGGTCGACCAGCCAGTAAAAACCCTCTTCGTCTTGCATGGCCATGTCGCCGGTGAGCAGCCACCCATCCGGCGTGATGGTTTCCGCCGTAGCCTCGGGGTTGTTGTAGTAGCAGTCCATAACACCAGGTCCGCGCACGCACAGCTCGCCCACTTCCCCTGGCTGAACGTCGTTGCCATCAGCAGCGGCAATCTTCACTTCCCAGCCGTAACCCGCCACGCCAATAGCACCCACATGCTCGATATTTTCCACACCCAAATGCACACAGCCGGGGCCAATGGATTCGGACAGGCCGTAGTTGGTGTCGTACTGATGCGCGGGGAAAATGCTCTTCCATTTACTGATAAGGCTCTTTGGCACTGGCTGAGCGCCAATATGCATGAGACGCCACTGGTCAAGCTTGTAGTCGACAGGATGAATGCGGCCTTCTTCGATGGCTAGCAAGATGTCTTGCGCCCACGGCACCAGCAGCCACACGATGGTGCACCCTTCTTCGCTTACAGCGTCGAAGATGGTCTTTGGGCTAACGCCGCGCAGCAGCACCGCCTTCGAACCGCTGATCAGGCTACCAAACCAGTGCATTTTCGCACCGGTATGGTACAGCGGCGGAATGCAGAGGAACACATCGTCATGCGTTTGCCCGTGATGATGCTGCTCAACCTGCGCGGAATGCGACAGGCTGCGGTGCTTGTGCAGGATAGCCTTCGGGAAACCCGTGGTGCCGCTGCTGAAGTAGATGGCACCGTAGTCATCGTCTGAAATGGGGATCATCGGGTCGGCGCTCGAGCAGTTCGCGGTAAGCTCATGGTAGTCCTCGGCAAAGCTCGGACAGTCACCGCCCACATAGAACAGCAACCGATTGCGTTGGATGGACGGCACAATGGCCTCGATGCGCCCGATGAATTCCGGGCCAAACACCAAAATGTCGACGTCGGCCAAGTTCACGCAGTACTCGATTTCGTCACTGGCGTAGCGGAAGTTCAACGGCACAGCAATAGCGCCTGTTTTCAGGATGCCAAAGTAAATAGGTAGCCATTCCAAGCAGTTCATGAGAAGGATGGCAACCTTGTCGCCAGCTTTTACGCCACGATTGATAAGCAGGTTCGCAAAACGGTTCGCCTTTTCATCAAACACTTTCCACGTGATTTCGCGGCGATACGCCTGCGTTTCGGTATTCTGCACCAAATCGTAGTCGCGCCACGTGATGCGCCGCGGTTCCTGAATCTCGGGATTGACCTCAACCAACGCGACTTCGTCGCCGTACTTCCCCGCATTGTACCGAAGATAGTCGATAATCGGCATTGCCTTGACCTTCCTGCGCCCACCGCGCATGCTTTCTCTCACACAATAAAGCTCGGATGAGATTCTAGCGCACTTCGCCGAAAGCGGGCGAACAAGAACACAACGCCTGCCGAAAAATAGGGGAGGGCGGCTGATCGCACTTTTGGGAAGTCAGCCGCCCTTGTATCACGTCACAGCAGAACGATACGCCAATCGAAATGAGCCGATGGCACTACTTGATAACTTACTCAATAACTACTTGATGATGAGCACCGGAATGTCTGCATGCTGAAGAACGGCTTGGCTCACGCTACCCAGCAGACCCTGGATAGCCCCCAAACCGCGGCTTCCCATGACGATGAGGTCGCATCCGTGGTCGTGCGCGTACTTCAGCACAAGACCCTGCGGAACCCCGTGCTGCACCACAATCTCGACCTCGGAAGCGAAGTCACCCAAAGCGGCATCAACGGCGTCCTTGACTTCAGCGAACAATTCTTCATCGGGCCTGGGATGCGTGTCTTCAACCTCGAAGCCCGCCATGCGCGCCGTAACCGCAAACGTGGACTCGCCAATCTCGCGTGGATCGAATGCCGTCAGCGCAACAATCTTGTCAGCAAGTCCTACTTCAACAAACTCGCGTGCCGCAACAAGCGCCCTGTTCGCCTGCTCGGATTTGTCGTACGCAACAAGGATAGTTTTATAAGCCATGGTTATCCCTTCCCTTACGAAATTTGCTCTGTCACCATTATAGCGATGCGAGGCCGGTCTTAGAAGTCAAACACCTCGCCAACCTTCGCTGCGATGCACAGGTCGGCATGTTTGTCGGCGCTGGTGGGGCTTAAATTTACAATAGCAAGGCGATCACCTTGGAAGTACTGCAGCAACCCCGCTGCCGGATACACCACCAGCGACGTGCCGGCAACCACCAACAGCCGCGCGTTGGCAATGGCGCGGATAGCTCCTTCCACCACGTGGTCATCAAGCGGTTCTTCGTAGAGCACCACGTCGGGCTTCACGGTGGCGCCGCACGAACAGCGGGGAACACCGTCGTCGGCACGCTCGTGCAGCTCGATCATTTGGTGAACGTCAAAGGCGCGCCCGCACTTCATGCAGAAGTTGCGATGCACGCTGCCATGCAGCTCAAACACGCTCTTACTTCCCGCCATCTGATGCAACCCATCGATGTTTTGCGTGACCACCGCCGAGCACACGCCTGCCGCCTCGAGCTCGGCCAACTTGCGATGCGCGCGGTTCGGCTTCGCATCGAGGGCGATCATGCGGTCGAAGTAGAAGTCGAAGAACTCGCTCGGATGCGCTTCGAAAAAGCTGCGCGACACCATAGTTTCAGGGGGATAGGCATACGTTTGCGAGTACAGCCCGCCTGTACTGCGGAAATCGGGAATGCCGCTTTCGGTGGACACGCCCGCGCCGCCGAAAAACACCATGCCGCCTTTCGGGCATTCGCGAATCCACGTTCGCAGCGTTTCAATGTCGGTCATAACGAAGGCTCCTTCCTACGGCGATTACCTGGCACACGGTGTGCAGCATTCGCCATGCGCCGCCTGCCTGCCCCGATTATATCGCTTGTACGCCATCATGCGCGGCCTGTGTTATCCTTCGGCTCACACGGCAACGGCAGTTTGCGACGTGCCCGCGTCAAGCTAACCGCATGAGCCGCATTCAACGAAGAAAGGCACCTTATGCGCATCCTTTCCATCACGGCACAAAAGCCCAGCAGCACCGGAAGCGGCGTATTCCTCACCGAAATGGTGTCTTCGCTCGCCCGCGCCGGACACGAACAAGCAGTGGTGTTCGGTTCAATGCCCGATGACCCGCCGGCATTTGATCTGGCAACAGATGGACCGCTCCACAGCGTGCATGCCTACCCGGTGCGCTTCAAAACGCAAACATTGCCTTTCGCCGTTGCAGGCATGAGCGATGACATGCCCTACGAGGCAACCCGCTACCGCGACTTCACGCCCGACATGCTGCAGGCGTTCACGCAAGCGTTTTCCCATGTCATCGAACGTGCTCTGAGCGAATTTAAGCCCGACTTGATTATCTGCCACCATCTTTACATCGTCACAGCGGTAACAACGCAGCTTGACCCCACCTGCCCCGTGGTGGGCATCTGTCATGGCACCGACATCCGCCAGATGGGTAAGCACGACCTATGCAACGACTTCGTGTGTGAAGGCATACGCCACTTGAATCGTGCTTTCGCACTGACCGCCGATCAGGCCGAACTCATTTGCGAATGCTACGGCATTGCGCCCGAGCGCGTAACGGTGCTGGGAACCGGCTACAACTCCTTAGATTTCAGACCGCTCGAGTGCAACGCCACCGAACGAGCAGATAAGCCCACCGCCAACTCGGTGCTGTTCGTTGGGAAGGTGTGCGGAAAGAAGGGCGTGCCGAGCCTCATTCGCGCCGCTAACCTGCTCGCCGCCGAAGGAGTGTGCGACCTTCACGTGCGCCTTATCGGTGGGTTCAGCGATGCGGAAGAGCACGCGCGCATCGAGGCACAGGCGCACTCGAGCACCGTGCCGATCGAACTTGCCGGCAAAGTGCCACAAGACGAGCTGATCAACTCCTATCAACGATCGCATGTGTTTGTGCTGCCATCGTTCTTCGAGGGCCTGCCGCTTGTGCTCATCGAAGCGATGGCCTGCGGATGCGTAGCCGTTGCGACCGATCTTCCCGGCGTGCGTCCGTGGCTTGCAAGCGTCGCCCCCGATGCGCCCATTCTGTTCGTGCAACCACCGCGCATGTGCAATGTTGACGAGCCGCTTGAAGAGGACCTTCCCCGTTTCGAGCGCGACATAGCGGATGCCATCCGCACGGCGCTCACACGCGACGGCGCACCCGATACGGTAACGCACCTTTCCTGGGACGCCCTGGTCGCGCGCCTGATGGAAGGGTGCTAACTCTCGTCGAAAAAGCGCTTCACCTTGGAAAGGGCAGTTGCCAGCACGCGTTCTTCCTGATCAGTTAAGCCAAGTAGCGCGTCATCGACCATGTGCTGATGGAACAAGCTGTGCACACGATGCACCTTGCGGCCTTCCGCAGTCAGCGACAGCAGCACTTTGCGGCGGTCGTCTTCGGCGCGCACACGATGCACAAACCCTTCGCGCTCAAGCCTGTTCACCGCCGTGGTCAACGTGGCTAACGTCACGCCCAGTCGCGCAGCGACTACGCTCATGGGGTTTTCCTCATGTAGCCCAACAGCGGCAATAGTGTGCACGTCGGTAATGGATAAGCCCTGCGTGATGCGGTTATTCAACACGCGCTCTTCGATGCGCAAGATGGAGTTAAACGTTCCTGTGAGCAGGTCATTCAGCTCGGCACGCTGTTGTTCCTTTGTGGGTTCTGGCATAGGTTTTCCTTCTCTGCAATTGCGAATGGAGCATCGAAGTCAGGGAAATACTGATTAAAGCTGTCTTGTCCCGCGCGGGCGGGCGGAATTAATCAGCGTTTCCCTCAGCCCTGCCATTATACGGCACAACGGATAACCGCTTGTTGCAGTAGCTGCGACCACCATACCAGGTGGGCGCACGGATTATGCCGGGAAACACCCGAAGCGACAGCCTTGGCGAGCGGGTCGAGATGCGCCGCAACAAACGATGTGCGTCGGCGCTTCCACAACAGTGCTTGGGCGCCCTTGCCCTCGTTGCGGAAACGCGCTTCCCGACGCAGTAAGTACGCAACGTAATCGAGCTCTACCGGCAACGCATCGGCTCGCATGGTACAACCTTCGCGAAGCGACAACCCGCTTTCGCGATAACAGCGCATCACGCTGGCCGCTTCCCCTGTAACAGCTTGCGATCCGGTTGGATTGCGGCGTATCCAGCGGCTTCCTTCGAGCGGAACAGGAGCGTTTGACACAAAGAGCAACTGTGTTTCGTCGATGCGCAGCCGCTGCGCACGGCAATGTTCGTCCTGATCGACAACGGGTCGCACGGCGTTTTCAGCCGCAATACCATCTGCTCCCGCATCGTGCATTAAACGGTCCAGATAGTCGGCTGATTCTTCATTGGTAAACATAACCGCCTGATCATACGTGGGATACGTGAACAATCGCGCCAATGCGGAACACAACAGAGCAAGCGCTTCAAGCTCTTCGAGTCCCTTAGGAGCAAGCACGTCTGACACACCTTGCGTATCCACTCCGTTTGCACCCGTAGTAGTTGATGCGAGCACAACCGCTACGCGCTCACCCACCGCGTCTGTCGCATCCCCACTTTCCCACACGTCCATGCTTTATCCCCTACCACGCGAACAGGTAGAGAACATACTGCAGCAACTCAATCAACGCAGCAAACTCTTGAGGCGAGGCGTCTTCAACCTGCGGCGCTAAAAGCGTCAGCAAGCGATGCATGAACGCAGTCATGCGCTGCTTACCAGCTTCGGTCAGCCGAAGCTCATCGTCTTCCACCAGCCCACGCTCTTGCAGAAAAGCAACCTGAGCGTCAAATGCTACTTCTACGCCATTTTCCCGCATTGTGTGCCAGGCAAACGACTGCTCGGAAGCAACCGAGCGCCAATCGGACATCATCGCAAGCAACGAAACGTTCGCGGATGTCATGCCGAAACGGGCAGCGGCAACCATAACTGCCTGCCGATACGCCGCCAATGCCCGTAAAACCGCCGAGGGAAACAGGCAGCCGTCAACAGGGTGGTCGCCACACGCTTCCGCATACCCGTAGAACAAATCGACCAGCTTATCGACACTTTCCTCAGTGAGTCCTGAGTTTGCCGACACCAACCGCTGACCCATCAAATGGTCGGCCAACGCAAGGCGTTCCGTCCCTTTCGACGTTGCCACGTACGCAAGCGCCCGTCGATCGTGTGCGTAACGCACCAGTGACACGAGTTCGCGCTCACGCAGCACATGCTCAAAATGCGAAATATCACCCGTTGCTCGATGGCGACGCTGCGCGTTTTTCACGGCAAGGCCGTCGCTGTGTTCGGTAATATCCGCCAGCACAGCGCAGCTTTCCAATCCGATATCGCATGCGCTGCGACACAGAGAATCGAGCTGTGCATGCGTGCGGCACAGGACCAGTACGAGCCCTTTGTTGGCAAGCGGCGTCCGCGATATCATCGCGCACCACCATCTGCGGCAACGGCATCTGCGGCACCGGCATCAACACCCGCCGCCAGCTTGGCACCGACATCTGTGGCACCGGCATCAACACCCGCCGCCAGCTTGGCAGCATCGCCCGGTGACACAACACCCAGTTGCGCTCGGATACGCGATGTGAGACTCTCGCGACTCATCTCCGCAGAACAGACGGGGCATAGCGTCTCGCCTTGCCCCTGTAACACCGGCATGCCGCAGCGCTCACACGTGCCCGCCGCCCGCCGATAGCGATCAATCTGTCGAAACGGATGAGGAAACGCACGATAGTCGCGCGAAAGCGCATGCTCGGGACACACCGCAATACACAGTCCGCAATCGACGCAGGTTCCCGGAACAAACGAATAGGAGAATTCGCCTTCATCAAGCGAATGGCAAATAGTCCCCGTTGGGCACATTTGCATACATACGCCACAAGCACGGCACCGCTCCTGGTTAACAACAAGCTCTGGCCACGCGTAATTGCATGTGCTCGAAACACCGCGCTCCTGCTGGCCCCACACGTCTTGCAAGCGCTTTCGCCATGCGGGAACGTGCTTCCCTTTCTGGCGCAGCACCAGCGCCGACGTGCGCGACAGCTTCCCCACCGCACGACGCGAGCCATGGAACAACGCACGGATACTCGGCCGCGCGCCACGTACTTCCAGCGGCTTCCGATCAGCTTGATTACAGGATACCTGCGGCAGAAAGAGTGGTGTGCTTTCGTGCAGGTTCGACGCTTTGCGAGCCCCTTGCAGCATGCGGAAAGCGCAGGTTACGTTGCTTTCAAACGTTGGAGCAAGCCGCGTGAACAGCCGGCACGTAGCGCAATGGTCGGTGAACAGTTCACACGTGCGCGACAGCGCCAACTCGAACAATACACCCGGACTAAGCGCCGCCAAACAGGTGCCCAGCTGATAGCTTCGATCTTCTTGAGAAAGCGATTCCAACTGTCCATACGGCAGAAAGCAGCGAATACGCACATAATCCTGACGCTCGATGCGGTTCACCAACTGACGCTCGGTGAAACTGGATGATTCGAATACCTCAAGCGGGCAAGCCGTTAAGCATTGCCCGCACTGCATGCATCGCGAAGCATTGAGCTGGGGAGCACGTTGACTAAGGTCGATCGAGATAGCGCCGCCAGGGCATGAGTCGCTGCACAGCGAGCAGTCGCCCCAGACGCTGCGCGCATGAAGACATCGCTCCGCATGGAGCTCAATGGCAATCTTGTTCGTGCGATCGCCCGATGCCATTCCCCCTCCTTGTTTTCGCAAGCGCCGCTTACGCAGGGCAAGACGGCTCTAATCAGCGTTCCCCTAACCGCAAGCTTACCCGCACCTTCGCCCTCGACCAAAACCGGCAAAGAGTCTCCGTCTTACAGCGCTTCGACGAGCTTTTTTTGCAGTGCCGCGAATGCCCGGTAGTACGCGCAACGTGTCTCGCGCGCAACATCGTCGCTAAACCCAGGAACCCACACTCTCACATGCTCATCGATGAACTGAGCCAACTTCTCTTCGGCACTCATGCCTTTCTCGGCAAGGTATGCAGGATCGGTAGCCAGCATGCTGCAGAACTGCCATTCGTTGTCGATCAAATCAACGCTGTCATTGTATCCCTTCGGACGCACCACTCCGCAGAAGCGCATGAAGTCCTGAACGCCTGTGGAGATGTCGTTGATCATGTAGAACACCGTTTCTTGCCCTTGCGCCTTCTTGCGCCACGCACCTTCGGTGTTTTCCACCAAATGATCGATCAGGAACAGGCGCGTGTATTCCTGGCGAATCTCGTGCAAAACGTCCTGCTCGTCACGCCCGCGGTATTCCTCAAGCTCATCGAGAAAAGCGCTCAACGGTTCTTCGGGCAAGTCGAGCGCACGCCATGTATGTGCCACGTCGCTTGCCAGCGTGCCTTCGGCAACCAAACGTGCCCGCTCCACCGTAGGAGCAGCAAACGCCACCGACAGCAGCGAGAACATGTTTGATAGATTCGTCACCGGCATGAGTAGTCTCCTTCACGAGTGAAACGGATAGAACGGCCGAAAAGCGTACGGCCGAAAAGCGGCCGAGCCGCCAGCGCTCGCGAAACCCTTCGCGGCGACAGGCGGCTCGGCAACCGACATTCTCTTACGACAGGTAATAGATGTTGGGGCCGGTACCCTCTTCGGGCAGCAGCGTGAAGTTCTCGCGCTCGGCCAGCACCTTCGACACGTCGGACTCAGGATCGTCCAAGTCGCCGAAGAAGCGGGCGTGGGCAGGGCAGCCCTCCACACACGCCGGCACCTTACCGTCGGCCACGCGGAAGTAGCACAAGTTGCACTTCTCCACCGTACCACCCGGATGCTCGGGAGCCAACTGGTTGCCAACCGGGAAGTCAACAAACCACTGCGGTTCATCAGCGAGCAGCGTGCGTACGCCCTCGTACGGGCACGACTCGATGCAGGTCTTGCAGCCGATGCACTCTTCGCCGTTCTGCATGACGATGCCGGTTTCTTCGTCCTTGTACGTGGCACCCGTAGGGCACGCAGCAACGCAAGCAGGATTGTCGCAGTGGTTGCACTGCACCGGCGTGAAGGACATCTGACAGTTGCCGTACTCGCCCGACGGGGTGTTCGGCTGATCGCCACCCACGGTGAGCGTACGGTTCCAGAACACGTCGTTGGGGATATTGTTCTCAAGCTTGCAAGCCACGCCGCACGACCAGCAGCCGATGCAGCGCTTCGTGTCAACAGCGATAGCGTAATGTGCCATGATTTACTCCTCCACCTTCTCGTCCCAAGGCTCGATGGCAACGCGGTTGTCGAAGAACGAGCAGTTCACTGCATAGGGATCAACGTAGTCAGTGGTGATCTCGCCCATGGAGCCCGACTTGCTTTCGTTTTCCGCATAGCCCTTGAAGTAGCAGGTCATGCCAGGACGCATGCCCACATGGTACGCGGCCTTCATCACGCAGTGACCCAACCAGTTGTGCACCTTGATGTAGGCTCCGTCTTCCACACCGTACTTCTTGGCGTCGTCGGGGTTAACGAACAGTACCGGCTCGGGTGCCACTTCCCTAGCCCACGTGCCCATGAACTGCGTCATATGCACGCGAGTGGGATTGCGCCACGAGATGCACAACAGCGGATAATCGGCAGCGTACTCGGAATTTTCGCCAGCGATCTTGTTCTCGAAGTAGGTGGGCATCTTCTCGCGCTCAAACGTAGACTCCACGTCGAAGTTTGAAGGCGTACGGGGCACTGGCGTGTCAACGTAGAAGTACAGACGACCCGTCGTGGTAATGAAGTTTTTCAGATCCTTGTTACCAATGTAGGGCTGTTCCTTCACGTAGCGCATTTCCTTGTTCTCTCGCAGAGTATCAAGGGTGATGCCACACTCCACAGCGGCGGCTACGTCATCGAAGGTGCCCTTCCACCAGTCTTCGTCGGTTACGTCGCACACAGCGTCTTCCACACCCAAATACGGTGCCAAGAAGCGGGCGATTTCAGAGTCAGGCTTGGCCTCGTACATAGGATCGATGCACTTCTCGGAAATACGCACGTTGTGCTCGTGAGACAGCGGCACCACGTCTTCGAACTCGTACATATCGCAGGCGGGCAGTACGATGTCGGCCATCTTGGCGGTGTCGGTCATCCATGGGTCGATAACCACTACCTGCTCCAGCTTGCGCAGGAACTCGTCTTTCACGCGGTTGGAATTCACCGAGCCACCGATCATGCCACCGTGGGACACGATGAGGTCCTTCACCGGATAATCCTTGCCCATGAGCTGACCAGAATTCATAACGTCGCACGCAGCAAGGAACGTCACCGAGGATACCATCTTGCCGTTGGAAGGTGCGCAAAGCGCATGGCCGAAGAAGTTGCCATACATGGCGTCAAAGCCACCGACGGAACGACCGGGCTCACCAAAGTTACCCGTCATAGCGATAAGCGCCGACATGGCGTAGGCCTGATGCAGGCCGTTCTCGTAGGCACCACCACCGAAGTTGATATAGTGCGCAATCTTGTTTTCAGACTGCAGCATATCGTAGAGGAAGTTGAAGTCGTCCTCTGAGATGCCGGTCACGTTCATCACGTAGTCCAGCGTGTAGGACTGCACATGCTCTTTGAACAAATCCCATGCGGTAACGTAGTTCTCGTCGCCGGTGTAACTCCATGCGGGGTTCTTGCAGTCCTGATACGACATGATCTCACCCGAATCGGCGTCTTGCACCATGTTCGGCTTGATCATCTGCGGCTCGCCCGTTACCCAGAACGGCGCACCTTCGACTTCTTCCTCACCCACTACGTACATGCCGTCAGCTTTGTTCACCAAGAACGGCGCGCAAGTGTAGTTCAATACGAAGTCGGCCTTGTAGGTTTCTTCGTCCATGAACTTCTTGATAAGACCTAAGAACAGCGCCGGATCGGTACCGGGCTTTACAGGAATCCATTTGTCGGCCTTTGCCACGGTGGGGCTAAACAGCGGGTCGATGCACACGATTTTCGCACCAGCCTCCTGAGCATTGGCCAGGTGCTGCCACATCTGAATCTGAGCGCCAACCGGATTCGCACCGGCCATCAGAATGTAATCGGAGTTCACGAAGTCCTGCGGCTCATTCTGATCGAACCACTGGACGCCCGCACGGGTTAAGCCCGTGTTGGTGGCGTTGTCAAACGAGTAGTCCCACTTCGTGCAGGCAGTGGCGTTAAACAGGCGCATGATAAGACCTGCGTTGCCGTTGAGCGACCCTTGCGCGCCGCCGCCGCCCTGATAGTAGGTGTTGGCCAGAGGCCCGAACTGCTCTTCAGTGCGCTTCCACTGCTCGCCGATCAGTTCGCCAGCCTCTTCCCAGGTGATACGCTCCCATTCGTCCTTGCCGCGCATCTCGCCGTTGGGATTGTCGAGCGAATACCCCACGCGCTTCATGGGGTACTGCACGCGAGCAGGCGAATACGCGCGCAGGATGCGCGAGCGGCCCTTCAAGCACGTACGGTAAGCGTAGTCGGGCTTGGGCAGCATGTGGCTCACGTTGCCGTTGCGCGTGTAGATGTTGTACTGGCAGAACGAGCAGCTCCACGAGCAGGTGCAGAAGAATTCCTGCTCTTCGGCGAGCTCGACGCCAGCAGCGTTCTCGTCTTCAACGAGATTTGAGTTCTTGGTGTCCTGCGAGCAGGATCCCAGAGTGGCCGCCGCAGCGACGCTGGCAGTAACGGCACCTGCGCCTTTGAGGAAATTGCGACGGGTTAAGCTTTCTCCCATTGTTCCCCCTTCATGGTTGTGCCCGCAATGCGCGGGCCCTTCGATTGTCTGGCTCCGGAATACCATGGGGAAAGTATAGAGTCTCCACACGGAGTAAGATTATCCGAGATGGAGATAATATTTTCATTTTCATTTTTGATGTAATTACGGTTCGATCGCGCGTTTCACCACATCAAATGCTTGTTTTCCCACAGATGAGAGCGCATACAACCGTTGCCTTGCGTCACATTTTTGGCCCGCTTGCCGGCTGAGCGGCACCGCTCGCGCAAGGCGCGCCGCGCACAGCTGCCGAAGTGCCATCGACACACTCGATTGCCCCAAACCGGCAACAGCACATACGTCACCTACCGTACATGTTTGTGTGCACCCAAGCGCAAGCAGCACACGGCAGGCGCCCATCGACAGGCCTACCGACAACCGACCACCCGAAGGCATCGAGAGAGGCGAAGATGCGGCCGACAGGGAAAATGTGGCCGATTTGCAAGATGCCGAAGATGCGGCCGTTTCCTTGTTCTGCGATTTCTCGTGCTGTATCACGCGGCAGACGCGGGCGTACCCGCCAATCACAACGTCAAGATCAACATTTGCTGTGCGTTTGAGTTCGAACAGCACCGACCGGGCACGTGCTTCCAGTCGAAATAGGTTTCGTCGCAAGTCACGATCATCAAGCGAAGCGCGCACCATACGAAGCGCCGCAAGCTTCGACATGCACCGACTTACCGTAGGTGCAGACAAGCCAGCACGATCGGCGATTTCCTTGTTCGAGAGCGGCTCGTTGTCTTGCAGAACGCGCATGATGCTCACGTGGTTGAGTGCCAGACCACTTCCCGCAAGCGCGCACTCTACGCGAGAGATCCCCTGTAGGAAGACAACCACACTGTCAGTTTCTGTCACTTTTGCTGCCCGATCTGAGAAGAAGTGGCTGGGCCGCAAGGATTCGAACCTTGATAGCTGGTACCAAAAACCAGAGTCCTGCCGTTGGACGACGGCCCAATAACCAAGAGGAACCGCCTACGAATGAAACATGGCAGTTCGGAGGATGTTCATTCGAGTCTCTTATGGTGGTGGGCCGTCGGGGACTCGAACCCCGGACCTTGGGATTAAAAGTCCCCTGCTCTACCAACTGAGCTAACGGCCCATCAAAACTCGCAACCTGGTATTCTAGCGGTTGCAGACGGTTTGGTCAATGGTTTGTCAGATACCGAGCACGTTTACTGCAAGGCCCCAAAACACGCCTGTTGCATACAAGCCAGCTACGATGGCTGCATTTTGTGCCGGGCGGCGGTTCGCCCGAACAAGCACCAGCAAGCCAACGCCTGCACCAACCAGCAATCCTGCGAGCATAGCACCTGCTCCCAGCACGCCTTCTATATACAGCTGAGCCACCACTACACTCGCTGCACAATTGGGAATAAGCCCCACCAGCGCCGCACCGAACACTGCCAACGTTGGGTTCGCGCTGAGAAACGACGCGAGCGCCTCTTCCCCCACGAAAGCGAGCACTGCGTTCAACACCAGCGACACAACAAACACGAACAACGTCACCTGCAACGTATGCGCAAGCGCGCTGCGCACGATACTCCCATGGTCGTGATCATGCTCGTGGTTATGCTCGTGATGAGAATGGTCACACCCATGCGAGCAGTCATCGCGATGTCCGTATGCCAGCTCGGGGTTCGCCGCACACGTAGCGCATTGACTGGCGCACCCGCAATGATCGTGCTCGCAGAGCTCATGGATGCGAAGCTTCTGGTTATCGCGCCGCGCCAAGCGCAAGGCTGCATCAATCAGAAAGCCCATGAGCATGCCGATGACCACCTTCGTGCCCAGCACCTTCGCGATGACCACCGGATCAACCTGTTCAGCCAAAAAGATCGGCAGCATTTCATCGGAGGTGGACAAAAAAACCGCAAACAGCGTGCCAAGCGTAACCACACGGCCCGCATACAACGTAGCTGCCGCCGCCGAGAACCCGCACTGCGGAAATGCGCCCACCAACGCGCCAACCGCCGGCCCCGCAGCACCCGCATGTTTGATAGCCGCTTGAGCCTTGCCCCCCGCCTTGTGCTCGAGCCATTCCATGGCAAGGTAAGTGACCAGCAAAAATGGTATGAGATACACCGTATCCAGCAGCGAATCGACCACAACGTCGAAAAACGTTCCATATGTTGTATGCGCATGTTCCATGAAAGCGATTGTAACGAAACCAGGCAACGGGGAAACGTCACGCAACACTCCGTTTCCCCTTCTCCATAGTGTCATCACGAGAAAGCAGCTGTCTTAGAACGAACAAGAAAGCAAAGCGGGCAACAGGGTGGTTCCACCTGCATGACGCACCGCTGACAAAGGGGACACGTGCCCTATGAGCAGCTGAAACGTTTGTAACAATCGTGACAACGGACGCGCGTGCGGCGAGCGCGTTTCGCCACGCAGCCATGAGCGCCTCTGCCCCGGCACTGCAAGCGACGTCTTTGGCTGCGGCGCGTTAGCCGCACGGGTTGCCAACACTTCAACTGCCGGCTTGCACGCTGGCCTGCCGAAAACCAACCGGGAAGGAGCTGCCCATGAAAGGCAACCAAAAACTCATCGACAAATTGAATTCGCTTCTGGCCGACGAGCTGACGTCAATCAACCAGTACATGGTTCATGCCGAAATGTGTGAGGATTGGGGCTACGGCAAACTGAGCGAAAACGTGAAGCGCCATGCTATCGACGAGATGAAGCATGCCGAGCGCCTGATCGAGCGCATCTTATTCCTTGAAGGAGCACCCATCGTGTCTAAGCTGCACGCCATGCACATTGGCGCCGACGTGCCGGCACAAGTGGAAAACGACCTTGAGCTTGAGATACACGCCGTTGAAGAATACAACGACGCCATCGTGCTTGCCGCCGAGGCTATGGATCATGCAACACGCGATCTGCTGATTGGCATCCTGGCCGATGAAGACAAGCATGTCGACTACTTGGAAGAGCTTCAGGATCAGATCGACCAGATGGGCCTGCCGGTATTCTTGTCAACGCAGGCGTAGGGCATGCTCGCAGTACTGCGCAAAGAAGGGTGCCGCAAACCCCCGCGGCACCCTTCCTGTTCGTTTCGCCTTGCAAGCTGAAAGCGCGCTTAGAACATTCCTTCCAGACCCATACCGGTGCCCTTCGAGAACTCTTTTGCCGCCTCGGCCTTCTTCTGCGCGGCGTCTTCCTTCAGCTCGTTGATGCTGGCCTCACCAATAAGAATCAGGCTGGCCACGGAAAGCGCCGATTGCAGCGCCACGCGGGTAACCTTCACCGGGTCGATGACGCCCATGTCGATCATGTTGCCGTACTCGCCGTTGGCGCAGTTTAAGCCTTCGCCCGTAGGCAAGCCCTGCACGCGATCCACCACGACATCGGGCTTGAAACCCGAATTCTCGGCAATGGCGCGCAGTGGCTCTTCCATCGCCGCACGAACGATGTCAACGCCAATGCGCTCGGTGTCGTCAGCGACTTCCAGCTCATCAAGACACAGCGCCGCTTCTGCCAGTGCAACGCCACCACCAGAAACGATGCCTTCTTCCACGGCAGCACGAGTTGCTTGCAGCGCGTCCTCGATGCGGCTCTTCTTCTCGGTCGCCTCGGATTCGGTAACAGCACCCACCTTCAGCACCGCAACACCGCTGGCCAGCTTGGCCAAACGCTCTTTATACTTCTCGCGATCGAAATCGTCTTCGGCGCGACCGAAATCGGCGCGGGCCTCGGCAATGCGCTTCTCGATGGCGGCAGGATCGCCCTGTCCGCCCACAATAAGCGTGAACTTGCGGTCGATCTTCACCGTGCGGGCGCTGCCCAGCATGCTCAAGCGCGCGTCGGACAGGAACAAGCCGTTGTGCTTACTCACAACGTCGGCACCCGTAACGACGGCGATGTCTTCCAAGATGCTCTCGCGACGATCGCCCCAGCCTGGTGCACGAATGGCACCCATTTTCAGCGTGCCGCGCTCGTTGTTCATGAGCAGTGTCGCCAGCGCTTCGCCTTTGAGCTGCTCGCATACAATGAACAGCGGTCGTCCCGTTTTCGCGACTTCCTCCAGCAACGGCAGGATATCCTGCACGTTGGTAATGGTGTAGTCGGTCAGCAGGATGTAGGGGTCCTCAAGCAGGCAAACATCGCCATCGTTGGCCATGGCGGGCGACAGGTAGCTGCGCTCGTACTGCATGCCTTCGATGATTTCCATTTCCATCTCGAAGGTCTTGCCGTCTTCAACCAAAATGGCGCCATCTTGCCCAACGGCATCCATGGCTTCGGCGATGATGTTGCCGATTTCCACATCCCCAGCAGAAATGGTACCGATGTTGGCGATCTGCTCTTTGCCGGTAACCGGAGTGGCAGCATTGCGCACTGCTTCGACCACAGCGTCGCACGCCTTCTGCATGCCACGGCGGATTCCCAGCGGCTCGGAGCCAGCCACGATGTTCTTCAGACCCTCGCGCACCAGCACGTCAGCCAAAATAGTCGCCGTCGTGGTGCCGTCGCCCGCGATCTCGTTCGTTTTGATGGCGGCTTCGCGCACCAGCATGGCACCCATCTGCTGAGTGGGATCAGGCAGGTCGATTTCTTTGGCAACGGTCACGCCGTCATTGGTGATAATGGGCATGCCCTCGCCAAAGCGCTGACCCTGCAAACATACGTAGCGTCCTTTTGGCCCGAGCGTCAGGCGAACCACAGCGGCAAGCTTGCTAACGCCTGCAGCCAGATCGGCGCGTGCTTCACCGGCGTACTCGATATTTTTGGACATTCTGTCATTCCTTTCGCCCTTGCCTTCCGCATCCTTTGCGAATGCGACGTGGGGCAAGGGGGGCGGCGCGCAGCCGCCCCTCAATCAGATCAGCTAACCTGCACGGACTACATCATGCCCATGCCGCCACCCTGGGAAGCGGTGGCAGCTGCCATAGCGGCAGCCTGCTTCTGGGCGGCATCTTCCGGAATCTCGGTGACGGTGGCCTCGGTGATAAGAATCAGGCTGGCCACGGAAACCGCCGACTGCAGCGCGGTACGGGTAACCTTCACCGGGTCGTTCACACCCATCTCGATCATATTGCCGTACTCGCCGTTGGCGCAGTTTAGGCCCTCGCCCTTCGGCATGGAGCGAACCTTCTCGATAACAACACTGCCCTCGTAACCGGAATTCTGAGCAATGGCGCGAAGCGGAGCCTCGATAGCCTTACGAACGGTGGCAATGCCAACCTCTTCGTCCTTGGTGTCGCCCTTCAGGTCGTCAAGCACGCTGATGACGTCTACGAGTGCAACGCCGCCACCAGCGATGATGCCCTCTTCGACAGCAGCGCGGGTTGCCTGCAGTGCGTCCTCGATGCGGCTCTTCTTCTCCTTCAGCTCCGACTCGGTAGCAGCGCCAACCTTCAGCACTGCAACGCCGCCGGACAGCTTCGCCAGGCGCTCCTGCAGCTTCTCGCGGTCGAAGTCGCTTTCGGCACGCTCGAGCTCGCCCTTCACGCGGTTGATGCGGTCGTCGATTGCCTGACGCTCGCCGGCACCGTCAACGAACAGCACGTGATCCTTCGTCACCTTGACGGTGCGGCAGTGGCCCATCATGTCGATGCGGGCGTCGGCCAAGGTCATGCCGAAGTCCTTGTCGATAACCTGAGCACCAGTAACAGCAGCAATGTCTTCCAGAATGCGCTTGCGGCGATCGCCAAAGCCGGGAGCCTTCACAGCGACGCAGTTGAAGGTGCCGCGCAGCCTGTTCAGCAGGATGGTTGCCAGCGCTTCGCCCTCGACGTCTTCAGCCATGATGAGCAGCGGACGGCCGGACTTCATGATTTCTTCCAGCAGCGGAACCATGTCGTTGATGCTGGTAATCTTCTGATCGGTGAGCAGGATGAAGGGGTCGGCCAGAACCGCTTCCATCTTCTCCATGTCGGTAGCCATGTAGGGGCTGATGTAGCCGCGATCGTACTGCATGCCCTCCACAATCTCGACATCCATGCCGAAGGTCTGGCTCTCTTCAACGGAGATGGCACCGTCACGGCCGACAGCGTCCATAGCCTCGGCGATCTTGTTTCCAATTTCCTCGTCACCAGCGGAGATGGTACCAACGTTTGCAATCTGCTCCTTGGTGGAAACCGGGGTGGCGTCTTCCTTGATGGCCGCAACGATGGCGTCGGTGGCCTTCTGAATGCCGCGACGGATGCCCAGGGCGTCGGCACCAGCGGTGATGTTGCGCAGACCCTCGCGAACGATGACGTCGGCCAGCAGGGTGGCGGTGGTGGTGCCGTCGCCGGCAACGTCGTTGGTCTTCACCGCAGCCTCGCGAACCAGCATGGCGCCCATCTGCTCAACCGGATCGGGCAGGTCGACCTCGCGCGCAACGGTAACGCCGTCGTTGGTGATGAGCGGCGCACCATAAGGCTTCTCGAGCGCGACGTAGCGGCCCTTGGGGCCAAGCGTGACACTAACGGCGGCAGCGAGCTTGCTTACGCCGGAAGCGAGGGCGGCGCGGGCATCGCCCTCAAACTTGATGTTCTTTGCCATTTCTTACATCCTTTCTTACGATTCGCCGGCCCCAAAACCCCTTCACGGGAAGGCGGGCGAACCACTTGTTACCTTAGATTGCGCTTGAATGCGCTTGAATGCGCTGAAGCACCCGGTTTATTCGTAAACGGCGAGCAGCTCGTCAGAACGAAGGATAACTACTTCGTCGCCGTCCATCTTGATGGCCGTGCCGTTGTACTTGCCGTACACCACGTGGTCGCCAACCTTCACCGGAACGGGAACCATGTTGCCGTTTTTGTCCATCTTGCCTTCGCCGACAGACAGCACAATGCCGCTGGAGGGCTTTTCCTTGTTCTCAGAAGCGATGAGCAGGCCAGAAGCGGTAGTCTCTTCGGCCTCGTCTTGCTTGACGATTACGCGGTCGCCCAGGGGTTTCAACATAACAGTGCCTTCCTTTCAATTCTCACATGCGAGCTTTGTGCCCACGTGCTTAACCACTCGGTTAACGTGATTGCTAGCACTCTCAAGTTTCGAGTGCTAAACGCAGGTGCCACTATACCACAGGCACATGCAAGTTGACTGCCACCGTCACCAAATCGCGATAAGTAAGAGGAAGGAAGTATTCGCGAAGACGCGCGGTACGGAGTCGATCCGAACCGCGCGTCTTGCCTGATCGCGTGTTTCGTAAGCGCATCTTCCATGATCAGCGCTCATCTACGGTGTCCGCCTATGCGGCGCGGCGAGTAAGGAAGTTCACGATGGCGATAAACACGATCGATCCCAGCAGCGCCACCACGAACGACCACAGGTTAAACCCGGTGAAGCCCTGCGCACCAAACAGGCTCATGATGAATCCGCCCACCAGTGCGCCGATGATGCCAACGACAATGTTGCGGACCAAACCGCCTTCCTGCTTCATGATTGCGCCACCCGCCCAGCCGGCCAAGCCGCCGATAATGATCCAAACGATGATACTCATAGCAACTCCTTTCCACGTTGACTGTGAATACAGCCTAGCGGACGGAGTGTATTGCCGAACTCCGCATACATCAGGCGTGAACCGGCTGTCAGCAAGCCGTTATCGCCCCTTCGCCACACAGCACTGCGATCAAGCGAACAATCAAACACTCGATAATACACACAGGGGCGATTATGGGAGTTCTCAACAATTTGCGTACGCGTGCTCAAGAATGAGCGTCATGCTGCTCAGTATTATGCGGAACAGCGCTCAGGAATTGGCGTAGGACTCACCCAGTCGATTACAGATCGTTGAGGATTGCGTCGACTGAGTGCTTTGCGTCATCGAGCAGCATGAGCGTGTTGTCGTTGTAGAACAGCGGGTTCTGTACACCTGCGTAGCCGGCGTTGCCCATCGAGCGCTTGAGCACCACCACGTGGCGCGCCTCCCACACGCGCAGCACAGGCATGCCAGCGATAGGCGAGTCGGGTTCATCGATGGCGGACGGATTCACGGTGTCGTTGGCTCCGATGATCAGCACCACGTCGACGTCATTCATCTCATCGTTTACTTCGTCCATCTCGAACACGATGTCGTAGGGCACCTTGGCTTCGGCTAACAGAACGTTCATGTGTCCAGGCATGCGACCCGCAACGGGATGAATGCCGAATTGTACGATCGCACCTTTTGCAATGAGCCGTTTCGCCAGGTCGGCAACGGGGAATTGCGCCTGCGCAACCGCCATGCCGTAGCCGGGCACAATCATCACGCGCTTCGCTTCGCGCAGCAGTTTCGCCACGTTCTCAGCCGACGTTTCATGGTGCTGCCCCAGGTTTTTCGCCGGCATCGTACTGTCTTTC
This sequence comes from Adlercreutzia sp. ZJ138, assembly GCF_011038935.1. Lineage (NCBI taxonomy): Bacteria > Bacillati > Actinomycetota > Coriobacteriia > Eggerthellales > Eggerthellaceae > Adlercreutzia > Adlercreutzia sp. ZJ138. Next base: position 113,747 of record NZ_JAAKEA010000004.1, read on the forward strand.
GGCTCGGCACCTTCGCCAAACCCACCCAAGATAACAGAAACAAACGATCGGTTCATGCCTTGGCACATGATATAGGACAAGTACGCGCCAGAGGACCCCACCAATGCGCCGGTGATAATGAGCAGGTCGTTGTTCAGCGTAAAGCCCGCCATGGCGGCCGCCCATCCCGAATAGGAGTTCAGCATGGACACCACCACGGGCATGTCGCCGCCGCCAATGGCCAAAACCAGGTGAGCGCCAAGCACGAGCGCGATGACGGTGAGAATGCCAAGTGGCAGCAGCCCCGCATCTATGCCGCGCGTTTGAATGAGCCACGCGATAAGCACCGCACACATCGCGAGTGCCGCTGCATTCAGCGCATTGCGGCCGGGCAGCATGAGGGGTTTTCCGGCCATCTTCCCCGACAGTTTAAGGTACGCGACAATAGACCCGGTAAACGTAACGGCTCCAATGAGCACCGCCAGTCCTACTTCCCCCAGATGAAACGCACTCGTTACACCCGCTTCACCCGGTGCTGACAGAAATGAGTTGTAGCCGACAAGCACCGCAGACGCACCCACAAACGAATGCAGCAGCGCCACCAGCTCGGGCATAGCGGTCATCTGCACGCTGCGCGCCTTCCACACGCCAATCGCCCCACCAACGACCATAGCCGCTGCTATCAGTGCAATTGCCGGCATGGCTCCATTCGTGCTATCCAGCATAGTTGCTGCAATGGTGGCGATCAGCGCGGCTGCCATGCCGATGATTCCCAACGTATTGCCTCGCTGTGCGGTTTTCTGGTGCGACAAGTTGGCAAGCGCGAGAATGAACAGCATGGCGGCCAACAGATACGCCACTTGCTGTGCGTGGCTTGCGAAACCAAAAAGGCCGGCGCACGCGCTACCTGCACTGTTTGTGACGAAGGTGATGCTTGAGGTGTCCATTATTTCTCAGAACTCCTTTGAAACATGCCCAGCATGCGTCGGGTAACCAAAAACCCGCCGAAGATGTTGATAGATGCCAAAAGCGCTGCCACGAAGGCGATGCCCGCCACAACAGGGTTGCTCGATCCGATTTGCAGAAGCGCGCCAATGACGATGATGCCGGAAATCGCATTGGTTACCGACATGAGTGGCGTATGTAGCGCGTGCGTAACGTTCGTGATTACGTAGAAGCCCGCAACGCACGCGAGCTCGAACACGAAGAAATGCCCTGCCAGCTCTTCAGGTGCGGCGAACACAAGCGCAAGGCCGGCAACGCCCAGTGCAATCTTCCACCACCAGCGCTTGAATGCGAAAGCGGGTGTGCTTGCATGACTGTCGGCGGCATTTTGCTTGGGAGATTCCGAGCGCTCGCTCGCGGCGTCTGCTTGTGCGGCGTGTGCGGCGTTGGCAGATTTCGCGTCGGCGTTCGCTTCGCTTGTCTTGCGCACTTCTGCCGAGCTCGCCGGACTCGCTGTGCTTGACGGGGCGGCTGACACCTTCACGGCTGGTGGTGGCCACATGACAGCACCGTCGAGTGCTACTGTGACGCCACGGATGACATCGTCGTTCTCGTCAAGGGTCAACTGTCCATTTTTCTCGGGCGTTGCCAGCTTGAAGAAGTTCACAATGTTTTGCCCATAGAGCTGGGACGATTGCCCAGGCAAGCGGCGTGCCAAGTCGGTGAAGCCGATAATTGTCACACCGTTTTCGGTGCGGAAACACTCGTCCGCGCGCGTAAGTTCGCAATTGCCGCCGTTCGCGCTCGCGCTCATGTCTACGATCACCGAACCGGGTTTCATGGCGACAACGGCGCTGGCAGTGAGCAGCATGGGCGGCTTCTTGCCGGGAATCTGCGCGGTGGTTATCACGATGTCGCTGTGTTTAGCCTGTTCGGCGTACACCTGCTGCGCCAGTTTTTCCTGATCGGAAGTCATCGCCTTGGCGTACCCGTCGTCGGATTGCTGCACGACGGGAATGGCCACGAACTCGGCATCGAGCGATCGCACCTGATCGGCTACATCGGCACGCACATCGGTGGCCGACACGATAGCTCCCATGGATTTCGCGGTGCCAATGGCCGCCAAGCCAGCTACGCCTACACCGATGATGTACACCCGGGCCGGCGGCATTTTTCCAGCGGCTGTTACCTGGCCGGTGAACAGGCGACCGAAGGCGCTGGCGGCTTCGATGACCGCACGGTAGCCACCGACGTTTGCCATGGAAGACCGCACGTCCATAGATTGCGCGCGCGAGATGCGGGGGATAGCGTCGATGGCAAGCCCCGTTATGCCGTGTTCAGCGAGCAACTGAACGAGTTCGGGGTTGACGGCGGGGTTCATGCGCGCGATAAGCGTGGATCCTCGGCGCATCAACACAATGTTTTCTGCACTGGGCGTATCGAGGCAGGTAACAATGTCACAGCTCCATATATCACCGCCGTCGACAACGCTCGCTCCGGCAGCGGTGTAGTCAGCGTCAGGAAAGCTTGCAGCTTCGCCTGCACCGGTTTCGACCGCCACGTCGTATCCCAGGCCAATGAGCTTTTTTACGGTATCGGGCGTGCCAGCGACGAGCGTCTGGCCCCCGTCTTGTTCCTTCGGTATTCCTATGCGCATAATATTCCCCAAAATGAATCCCCGATATGGATATGCGGGCTGATGGTAAGTGGCTATTGTAGCTGAACGCTTTCAGGCGCCTGGGGCAGATTCCACTTATGCGAAGAGATTTAACGAAGTGTTTCGCAAGGTTTTTGCGAATGCTCTCTCAAGGTGTACGCGCAGCTGTTTATGCGCAGCGGTTGCACCCTTTGCGGGCGGACGCGTTTTCCCGTACGATGATGGCGGAAGCATTGCAGCGACACGGCGGTGCGGTAACGCGAAGTGTGACAATCGTGGAAGGATGTGCGATATGTGTGAGATGAAACGCTGTTGGGAATACAAGGAAGAAATGCCGCTGCTAGACGTTGCCGATGTGGTGGCGCTTGAACAACGCATTGCCGCTGATGGCACGCCACTCCGCGAGTTGATGCAGCATGCCGGCGAAGCGCTGGCGGAAGCTGCTGCGGCACTTGCCCCGAGCGGCCGCATCGTCGTGCTGGCGGGTAATGGCAACAACGGGGGCGATGGCTGGGTTGCCGCTTCGCTTCTGGCGGAGGAAGGACGCGAGGTGACGCTCGTGAGTAAGGTGGCACCTGCCGATCTTGTAGCCGAACCGGCTCGCACTGCTGCGATCGAAGCGGTTGCTAATGGCGGGTTCTCCATTGTGTTGTCGCCCAGCGGCACCGAGTTGCGCGAGCTTCTTTGCGGTGCGGCCCTGGTCATCGATGCCATTTTGGGCACGGGCTTCTCACACGACCATGTACGTGAGCCGTACGATGCTTGGATCGCTGCTGCCAACGAAGCGCGCCGAACCCACGGTGTGGCCGTGCTTGCAGCTGATGTCCCCAGCGGGCTGTCCGCCCAAACAGGCATGCGGGCGAGTACGTGTATTACCGCAGACGCAACGGTCACCATGCTCGCAGCTAAGCCGGGGCTGTTGCACGCCGAAGCGAAGCCATATGTGGGTCGTCTCCTATTCGCCCCACTCGGCAACTTCGCCACGGTGCGCTAGATGTGTATTGCGGATGCGTTAGGCGCGAAAAAGAGTCCTATGCCGCAGTTCGCACGTTATCCTGCCGATAAGCTTACATCGCATGAATGAGACTGCCCGTTTCCAGATAGTGGTCGATTTCGTGCACCATGTGTTCAGGGGATTCTATGTGATAGAGAAAGTAGTTGTCGAGCACGATTTGGTAGATACCGTTTTTCTCAAAAAGATCGGCAACTTGCGCACCGGTGAGACCTTTTTCGTGACGGTAGTATTCAATAGCGAAAACAAGATATCGCAATTCCTTTGTCATGATTGTTCCTCGGGTGTTTCGAATTGACCTGTCGTGCATTCGCTGCGATACATGTCAGCAAGAGTCACTGGGGAAAGGTGCCATAACCCCGTTTTATCTTGGCTGAGCATGTTGTAGAGTTTCGACTGATAGAATGCATGGATTTCATCCGGCTTCGTTATGCCACACTCCTTAAGGATCGACGGAACGACCGATAGGGCGAGAAGCGTTGACAGCCTACTCGATGTTAAGGGTGTTGCTGTCATTTCGGTACCTCCAATGCATAGGAAGTAATAAAACGTATATAATCAAGCGCCTTGTCATCACAAAAGAGAATTTGATCAAATAGCGACTTTACTTTAAATCTCTTTATGGCAATATCTTTGTCAATCTGTCCGGACTCATAAAGTGCAATCGTCTCAAACACATCATCGTTAGCTACAGGCCCGATAATGACGTTGGCATTACATTCGTCACTGCGTCCGTGTCTGCGATTGTTTACGACAAAGTCGAGCCATAATTCGTCAGGACTCTTGAATTCGAGAAACTCAAGGGAGCTCTGGGCTTTTTCAGTATCGAATTCGTAAACGTTAACAGTTGGAGTGCCAATGCGCCCACGACGAAAGTAGATTTTTCGGGCAAAGTCTTGAGCTTGATCCTCATTAGTTGTCGTGTAAAACCCTGTTCCGAAGTCAAGCGTTTTGAAGCGATTCATGATTAAGGGCTTTTCTATTGTGAGTGTAGAAGCATGAAAGACTATCATGATGTGTCTCCTGAACTCAAATAAAGTGGACGCTCCATGCGAACTTACATTCATTGTATCTTAGCCGATTATGATTAGAGAATCGGTTTGTGTTGAGACGACGTTGTAGTAAATGAGTTCAGTCGACGCAATCCTGAGCGATTTGTAATCGACCGGGCACCAGAGTGCGGTAGTCAGAATACGACAGATCAGACACAACAGACAGAATACGAAAACCAGAACGGAACAAACAGGGCACGACAACTAGAACACGACAGACGGGAAACGCCTCATAGTTAGCTCAATCGTTCTTTCAGGTAGTCTTTGAACAGCGGGATCTCAATCCTCACTAAACCTTGTCCACGATCGGCAATAACGCCCTGTTCAATGAGACGACGCTTGTATTCCGATGCATAATTGCTCTTCTTTCCCATGCGCCTTGCGATGTCGGCCAGTTCACTTGCGCCCTCGTCTTCCAGCATGGCCGCCAGAAACCGCACGTCACCTTTCGAAAGCTCTTTGAAAGTTGTATCGAATATCTTACGACGCATATCAATACGAGCGTGAGAAATACCAGCGTCGACATCAGCGATCGAAAGGAACGAACTGTCAGGTGACGCCTCCCAAGCTCGATAGCCAACAAGCTGCAGCATGTAGGGAAAACCACCGATCGATGCCACTGCTCGCTTAAGGGCTTCTTCATCAATGGAGCGCCCCGCCCCCTCGATCGTTTTTGTCAAGGCCTGCGCCACCTCGAAATCCTCTACCGTCCCAAGGTCGTGATAGTTGGCGCGACGGAGAAACGAAACGGATTTGTTTTGCAAAAGAGCGCTTACATGAGTTGGCAAACCCGCCATGAACAGTGCGATGTTTCGCCGTTCACGTAGAAAATGTTGCATGGCCGAAGCTACCTGAATCATCTCGTCGAGATCTTCCCTCACCTCGTCAATGGTGATCAGCAGGCCCGTGTTCGTCTTCGCGAGTTCGTCCAGCAAGTCTTCCATGCGGATTCGCCACGTTGCTGCCTCAGCGTTTTGCTCTTGGAACGTGACCTCGGCGATGTTTCCAAGATGAATACTTGAGATCCTAACAGCATCATCGGATTCGATAAGATGTCCCGCACGCTTTTTTGTCTGCTGGACTATCTCATCCAGCATACCGGGCAGAGCGGAAACGTTGACAGCTATCCAGCCATGAGCGGCAGCTTCATCGGCTACATAAGAGAGAAGAGCGGTTTTACCTGTACCTCGGGCACCGGAGACGATAGTAACAAGATTGGGATCCCCTACGCCATTATCAAGAGCTCGCAGTAGCTCGCCGATTACGTCTTCGCGACCCGCCATATGAGCAGGAACAATACCGAATGTCGGTGTAAAGGGATTTGTCGACATAGAGTCACCCGCTTCCTCGTTTTGCATCTTTTGCAATTTTTGCATCTTTTGCAACTTTTGCAAAGCCCTTGGGTGTGTTTCGATAACATACTTCACCCCGTAAGCAAACCCGCATTGAGTACGGTATATCGGTATCTTCACTAACCTGCGAACGGTTACCGCTCATCGGTTAGCCAGACAGGCAGCACATACTGATGCACGCAGATGAAGTTGGCAGAAAAATCGTGAAAGAAGTGACAGAAGAGGGTTTTAAAACGTTTAGAAGAAAGCTTCTCTTCTTAGAACATGCTTAAGTACAATCCAGCAGACAGCGCCGAGCAACCAGCAGTGGGCACCGAGCTGTGGAACCTGGTGCCCACTGTTTCATGGTTTGCTCAGTGGACGATACGGTAGGAGTTGCCGAGCTGAGCTCCGGTTTCACCATGGCGAGGAACTACCTCGATCATGCCTTTGGTTCGAAGGCGAACGATGGCTCGCTCGACCGTTTTCTCATCGCAACCCACCACCTGAGCAATCTCTTTCTTGGTGAGAGCAGCACCCGTGCCGTCCGGCGCTTGCCTGCTGGCAATGTATCCCAAAACACCAAGCTGCATACGCGTCAAGCTCCGCTTGCGCGTTCTCGTAGCGGGGGCATCCGCCGCATCCGAAGCGTTCACCACGTCTAGAGTTTCGTCTACACTCGACATGCTTTCGCCTGCGTTCATCGTTTTTCCTCCCAGCGCGCTTCATGCGACACAGTACGAACTCCAATACCGCCGCAATGACAGCCCCCGACATAACTACACGTAGAACAAAAGACACACTGCTGCTCATAACAGCAAAAACGAAGGATTCAGATTACCTACACAACAAGTTTGTATCAATCGTGCCAACCGTTAGGAGCACGCTGCTGCTAACGACGCGCACTCTCCAAACGCATTGTAACATCGAAGAATGCCGCCACCCAACATACGGTTTCTCTAAACGGTAAGGTGCATGCGGTAACAAAACGAGGGCTGTCACCCGTGAGCTGACAGCTGCTCCCTTTTGATGCAAGTGCTTGATACAGTAACAGTGTTTTCTACGTGTCGGTAAGACGACCTCCGCGCTATACGATCCAAAGCTCGGTGTGCGCAGCTCCAAACGTTCGTGTAATTCGAAAGGTCGTACCCCTAATGACATAAACAGCCCACGGGCACTACGTGCACGCCATCGGGACGTGTATAGGCGTAGGCTGTTCCTGTAAGCACCATCAAAAAGGACGGGGATCCACTTTTTCTGACGTCGATCTTATTCTGCAAAGCGGCAAGATGCGCAGCACCCTCATCAATCCGCGCTTCGCCACCAAGCTTTACCTCAATTGCCGCCCAACGGCCATCCCTCAAGCGGATGATTACATCTGCTTCGAGACCGCTCTTGTCACGATAATGGTAGACATCCCCTCCAAGCAGCCGTGCGTAAACACGAAGATCACGCACACAGAGAGACTCAAACAAAAAACCCATAGTAGACAAATCGTTCAAGAGTCCTTCAGGATTCGTCTCGAGGGCCGCAGCAGCGATGGATGGATCACACAAATGACGAACTGGTGTGGAGCGGAGCGGCGTGCGCGACCTCAGAGTTGGAGCCCACGCCTTAACCTCTTCTAAGACAAACAGCCTGCGCAGGGCGTTTAGGTACGTGCGCAATGTCGGGTCGCTCATACCTACGCCCGCATTACGAACATCCTCAAGTAAAGTCGCATTATTGGCTTCTTGGGCAGAATTGCGAGCCAGCGAGCGAATGAGGGCTCGAGCTCTGTCGGGGTCAAGTTCAACGTCCACTGCTTCGGCCATATCTGACTCACACAGAGCCTCAACATAATCGCGTGCCAGATTTTCCGACGACATACCCGTCACTACAGCCGGCCAGCCTCCGCGACAAATGATCCGCGCGTAGTCCTCTACGGTAAGAGTGCTTACACCAGTTGCCTGATCACCTTGAAAGAGAGTTGCAAGAGACACCTCTTCACTGCTTTCCCCCGACTCCTCCAAGGTCATAGTTTCCATAGTAAGGCGAGCGATTCTCCCCGTTCCCGTATGCCGAAGCTTCTTAACGTTCACAGGCGTCGCTGAGCCGGTAAGGAGGAATTGCGACGAAGTACCTTTAGTTTTGTCAGCCTCGCTGATAACCGCATCCCATAATTCAGGCGCCAACTGCCACTCGTCAATCAGCCGCGGCCTATCTCCACGAAGCAATAGGGACGGCTGCACCACCAAAGCATCGAGAGCACGCACGTAGACGTCTGGGTCTCGAAGAAGCAAGGAGCTTTTTGCCAGCCGTTCACACGAAGACGTTTTTCCCGTCCACTTAGGGCCGCGCACAAGAACAGCCGGTGTACCTTCTAACTTCTCGCGAAGCAAAGTGTCGGTAAGACGAGGGATGTATTGATAGGTTTCTCCTGTCATAATGCTCCTTTCATATCATGGCATTATACAGGGTATTTTAGGATTTGGCGCGTTTTCGTTTTAGGATTTGGCGACATTCTATTTTTGGATTTGGCGCGTTTTTGTTTTAGGATTTGGCAACGTTAACCCTTCGCGGTTGACCCTTCGCTTCCTGCATCGCTATTAATCTCAATCGACACTTCCTATGCGATCTTGTAATTGTTTAGCGGAGTGCACGTCGAGCTTCTGGTAGATGTGTTTCTTATGCGTATTAACCGTACTTACCTCAATGAACAACTGCTTCGCAATGTCTGATGGTTTTTTCCGCTGGGCAATCAGCAAAAGCACCTCTTCCTCTCGAACGGAAAGCCCTGTCTCCTGCGCAAGCTCATGACAGCGCAAACCCAAACGGGATCTCTCAAGCATCAGGCCGATATCTTGTGCAATGGGCTTACGAATAATGGCACTCCAACTACCTTCCAGGCTGCGCCTAGAAAAAGCATACATAGAAGCTGCGGCGAAGAGACCAACGAGTATTCCACCGACAAGCACCAGTATTACAGTCGATTGTCCAGGAGCCAATCGTACAATCCAATCAGACACGAAGTCACCCACATCGCCTACAGTAAGCGCCAGAGCGAGCTCGGCAGAAAACAAGAACGTTGAGTTGTAGAAGCTGCGATAAACCAAATCTCCTAAAATAGAGTATGCAAGCATCAAACACAACTCGTACGATACGCAAGTAAAAAACCCGCCCAACCAGAGAATACCTGTACCGCCACATGCAAACACGATGATAGCCGCGATCATAAACACAAGCGACCCTTGCCAAAGCCATTTGAATTCGAAGAAGTCGCCTTTAACCAAAACCACGCATACTACCATGATGCCCGCTGCCAACACGCCGGGATTGCCATTGGTACCCCAAGCAGCGCCCCCAACGCCAAGAATGAACGATAAAGACAATGTGCCGGTCAGCACAACCAGCAGCAGTTTGACGGGAAATGCACATTTGCTCTCAGTAGGACCTACGGCGAAAGCACCCTTCCTACAGCCCTTTGCAACCAAAGGAGCGTCTTTAGCCACCGTATTGCGAGCCAATCCCAAAGCAAGTACGACAAGCGCCGCCATACAACACACGCACACCCACAACCTGCTCATATCCATGCCATTGCAAAGCCAGATCAACGCAACTCTGCCAACAGAAGCCAATGCATAACACAGAAGCAACTGTACTGGCTCAAGATGACTGACCACCTCAAACCACATAACGAACAACAAGGCCAAACCAATGCCACCAATAACCGCAGACGCCATAAGCAACTGCTTACTACCTAGTTCGAACAAAGTCGCGATGAAATTTATATTTGTGGAGAGCAGCAACAACACTAAAGACGTAAACAGATTACGATTGCTCGACACCAAAGCTCGACAGTCCTGTCTCATACGTACATGTATCGCGATAACGGCAGCAAGAACAATGCTGCCCGCGTTGAAGAGCGGGAACAGCTGATCCGATGCACCGCTATACACAACGGGAGGATTGATAAAGCTCAACTCATTCCACGTGGAAATAAGACCTATTCCCAAGCAGCTGACAGGAAACACGAATCGCTCATCGAGTAAATTGAAAAACTGCTTGAATGGTTGCACGATTTATCCCTCCCCATGAGATCTAGTAGTAGCACCGTCCAAACACACATCAGTACAGCCCACCCGAAACGCGAAACCTATGAAAAGTGGATCGTATCATACATAGTCGCCAATTCCCTGACCCCTCCGGGCAGCTAGTCCCCTCCTTATTCTGCTTTACCCCAGTTTTCACGCCATTTTGGGTAGGCTGAAAGGAAACGAGAAGAAATATCCCATGGTTTCCGCAATTGATTTGGGTCGCAAAGAAGAACTCGCACGCCCAAAATTCATGGTGTCGGATGGCAATCTTCAAGAAGACACAAGCGTGAAATGCCCCAATTCAGAGAAAGATAGCTCCGCATAGGAAAAATGAAGAGAGGAAAACCCGTCCGACAGTCTCATTGAAAGGAGAAAACGATGGAACTGACCCGTAGAAGCTTCTTGAAAGGTGCTGGAGCGACCGCTGGTGCCGCAGCTGTAGCTAGTCTGGCAGGATGCTCAAGTGATGCCACCAGCAAACCGGCCGCCGAAAGCTCGGACACTACCAACACAACAGCCGCCGAAGGAACCCGCTGGAGTTGGGACACCAAGCCCGACCTACCAACTGATGACGAAATCGTCGAAACCTATGACTGCGATATTTGCGTCGTAGGCTTGGGTGCTGCCGGTCCTAGTGCCATGTACTACGCGATGCAGAAGGGATACAACGTAGTCGCCCTACAGAAACTCGAATGCATGCACAACGGAGGCGGTGGATGTGGCGTCTTCAACACCAAAGATCCTGAAGATTGGGGTTTAGAGAACGGATTCGACTTCCAAACCATCATGCAAGGCCTAGTGGACGTCACTTGTGGTAAGACAAACCACAAACTGATTCGCCGCATGGTATTCAAGTCTGGCCCCGCCGTTGAATGGATCGCAGCAAATGTACCTGGTGCCAATCTAGAGTACATTTTAATCGATGGCGATCACTTCGGTACCGCTTGGTCAATTGATGATTGGGAGTCCACCAAAACCGGCATCGGCATAGTGGGTGACTGGATGTGCAACTGGGCAACAGAGAACGGGGGCACCATCCTGTACGAAACCCCTGCAACACAACTCATTCAAGATGACTCTGGCACCGTAACAGGCGTCATAGCACAAAACAAAAATGGGGAATACATCCGTGTCAACACCTCAGAAGGCGTCATCCTGTGCACAGGTGACATTTGCGACAATGAGGAAATGCTCGAGCGATGGTTCCCTGAAGGCATCGACCTCGCTCATTTCAACGCCCGCAATGGTCTTGACGGCGACGCTGTGAAAATGGGTACCTGGGTTGGCGCAGCTATCGAACCAGCTCCCGCAAACACCGAAATACACTTGGACGTTCCCGGTAATGCCGAATTTAAAGCTGTTCCTTGGTTGACCGTTAACATCAACGGGGAGCGCTTCATGAACGAGAACCAGTGGTTTGAGTTCGTGACCAACTCCATTCTGCACCAGCCCGAGCATTCTTGCTATCAGATCATCGACAGCCATCTGCTTGACCACATCTCCGAATATAACCGCGCCTTCTTCCCTGCCAACTCCATGGAAGCAGTGGATGCTATGATTGACAATGGAGCAGGATTCAAAGCCGATTCCATCACCGATCTGGCCGATCAAATTGGCTTAGATGCCAACAAACTACAGAAGGTAATAGACCGCTTCAACAGCTTTGTTGACGCTGGCTATGACGAGGACTTCTTCATGGATCCCCATTACCTGCAATACGCAGGCATTAAAGACGCGCCGTTCTACGCATTTCATTACGTCAACGGTATTAACTGTGTGGACGCCGGATTGATGGTTGACGATCAGATGCGCGTTCTGAATGAAGAGGGTGAAATCATCCCTGGCCTATGGGCTGCCGGCAACGCTTCCGGCGGAATGTTCGGCCCCGACTACCCCGCACGCTATGGTGGATTCTCTGTCGGTCGAGCTGTCACTGGCGGCATGGTGGCTGTTCAATCCATAATGGGCACAGTGGACGAGGATTTCTAGCCGAAATCGAGTTAGCGTCGAATCTATTGCACTCATCAATCGGTGCATCTTGTCTCGATCGCAAACACGATCGTCCTCTTGGAGGGAAGCGAGCGTGAAGTGCGCTCGCTTCCTGTTTGCGTGATTCAGAAATGGATCGATTGATAAAACAGACGCAGATCCCGCATTTTTTCATTTGAAATCTGACCAACGTCTAAAAAACAGCTTTATTCACTCTCGTTCTCGTTGCCGCCCTCGGTGCTTTCTTCGGGGGCCGCGCTGTCGCTGCCCTCGGTACCTTCCATTGAATAGCCGTTGGGATAGACGATGGAGGCCAGCAAATCTGAGCAGTCGTAAGTACCGGCGAACATGATCACGTTCTCGAATATAACGTCTTTGATGCCATACTGATGCACCAGATCAACCAGCTTCTGGCTGGTGAAGCGGAAGTCAATGGTGTAGATATGCTGGTAGCTATCAACCATCGTCGACACGAGCGGATTCCCGAAGGAGTCCTTTACCACCAGGCATGACGATCCATCGGTCACATTAGGATTCTCGATATGGGAAAGCGGCCTGTTTCCGCAAACAAAGCAGTTGTACTTGTTCGCGTCGCTTGAAGCATCGGAAAGATCGGTAATCACCGGGCCTTCCGTTTCGGTACTGGGGTCGAGGTCATTGGTCCAGTAGGTCATGGTGTTCGTTCCCTGCGGAATGCGCGCAACGACCGAATCGGGCTGAAAACCGCTGATGTCGACATAGGTCGAGTACTCGCCTTGGTACGGTTGGAAAACCAGCTCTTCCCATTCGTTGTACGGCGCGGGACTAATACCCTTGGTTTCGCAGAAGCTGCAATACACGTAATAGGCAGCAAGCTGTGTCCAGTGGAAGTCGGTGCGGAAGTACAGGTACTCGTCGCGATGTTCGTAGAGCGTATCGAACGTGGGAACCACAATCACCTGGTCGTCCATAAGACTGTAGAAGTAGTCGATTGCCTGGTCTTGATTAGGCACTCCCAGCTGAGACAGCAGCTCGTCGTCTAGCATAACGCCGCCGTTCGTAGGAAGCAGAATAGAATACACGTCCGCTTCGCCTTCCAGCAGCTTAGCAGCATCGTTGATCACATCAACGTAGGCTTGCGTTGCGTCTCGATCGAAGTAGTATAAGGTGTAGGCAGCTTCGTCGGTAACATACACGCCGTCCGTTATCTGTGCCTCAATGTTCGCGGCTCGAGCACGCACCTCGGGTTCGGATATATTGTGATCGCGCGGCTGACGCTTCGGCGAAACCTCCCCTTCGGTGCCTTCCTGGCCCTCAGCCGGCAGTTCGTCGCTTGCACGATTGCCACCGATCATGCTCGTTTTCGGCTGAATGCCGAACAGCTTCTCCAGCGAAAGATCGGCACGCACCATGGGCTCGCGCAAGGGATACGTGTCGGCGTACCATAGCGACAAGTCCGAGAAAAACGACCCATCAACGAACCGCTCCACAGTGAACTCAGGAAACGCGGTGAGGTTTCGATTCTCAACGGCAGACGCTGCGGGCCGCGCGAAAAAGAGCAATCCGACAAAGCACCCTATGACCAAAATAGCGCCAAACCCCACCGTGCCGCGCACGCGCCACCGTGTGATCATGCTTCTCACATCGCGCATGCGCTTGCGGTATGCAGGGGACGGTTGCTGTTTGTTTCGTTGTTCCATCAGGTATTTCGCTCGTCTTTCGTTAGAATTGGAAGTAGATGAAGGGGTTGTAGCTGGCACCAGACAGGGCAATAGCGGCCAATATCAGCAGCACCGGAGGCGTCACAGCCTCAAGTACGCTATACACAAGCAGCGCCGCATCGTTGCGCTTGGCGGCCACAAACAGCCGGTGATGCAGCCATTTCCCCAGATTGGTGCAAGCGATAATACAGAACACCAGAAGGAAGATGTTTTGCAGGAACAGCGTGTGCACTTCAAGACTGGTAAAGCCGTTTCCCGCCAAACCGATCATTCCCACAAGAGCAGCGCCCATTTCTCCGAAGTTCTCAAACCGGAACAGCACCCAGCCCATAAGTACTACAACGAGTGCATACATGTGCGCGGGAACCTTCGGCAAACGACCGCGTATGACAAACTTCTCTAACAGCAAAAACGCCGCGAAGTACAAGCCCCACAGAATATAGTTCCAACTGGCACCATGCCACATGCCGGTGAGAAACCACACGACGATGATGTTGCGCACGTAGCGCTCTTTCGAGCAATGGCTACCACCAAGCGGGATGTACACGTAATCGCGGAAAAAGCTGGAAAGCGAGATGTGCCAACGTCGCCAGAATTCCTGAACCGACTTCGCCATGTAGGGGTAGTTGAAATTCTCGAGGTAATGGAAGCCAACCATGCGCCCCAAACCAATGGCCATGTCGGAATACGCCGAGAAATCCAGGTAGATCTGTAGCATGTAGAACACCATGCCAAGCCAGTACCCCGTTGTCACCTGCGTGAACACGCCCTCTGACCCAATGGGCAGCAGCGTGTCGGCAACAGCGGCGCACGAGTTAGCTAACACCGCCTTCTTCGCCACGCCAATGCAGAAGCGACGCACGCCGTAATACACGTCGGTGGGCGACACGTGACGGTTGTCTATTTCGTCTTGCACCGTCTCATAGCGAACGATGGGACCGGCAATGCACTGATGGAACAGCGACGAATACAAAAGTAGCTTCCAAAACGCCGGCTGCGCATGAACTTCGCCGCGATAAACGTCCACCACATACGAGATAAGCTGGAAGGTGTAAAACGAGATGCCAATGGGAAGCACGATGCCAATAACCAGATCGGGCACGCCGAAAAGGCTGCCGATGTTGCCCAAAATGAAATCGAGATACTTGAAAACACCCAGAACTCCCAGCAGGGCGACGCACGCCATAACCAAAAACAGGCGCTTGCGTTGCGGGGTCTGTGCACGCTCGACCATAAGTGCGCACAGCCAACTGACAAACGTGTCACCCACGAGCAGAAGTAGATACTGCGGGCCACCCCATGAATAGAAGAGAAGCGAAGATACCAGCAGTACAGCGTTTCGGTATTCTATCTTAACAAGCGAGTACACCACTAAATGGATAACAAGGAAAATGAAGAGAAATATGAGACTCGAGAAAACCATCGGGCTCGGCCGCTCCTTTTGAACCCTTATTCGTTGCTTCGCTTACGTTTTCGTTTATAGTTCCGCCACACAGTGTGTGCTTTTGGACAGCACGCCCCATGATATACCAAAAGGGTGACATATACGGAAAAATGAATGCTTATTTGCTTCACAGAAACGGCCTTCTGACAACCTTCGATTGGCCTTCGGTCCGCGTTCAGTCCGCGTTTCCTCATCCCCAACCCGTTCGACTGTTTTCGTTGTCGAATTGCAACCTTTACCAGCTGCGCGCTGCGATATCATGATGTTTTACGGTCACAGAAGGGAACGCGTATGACGACTGAACCGAAACTCGAGCTGCTCGAGAACTTCTCGTCCATCAACGCCATCGATCCTACGCTCTACGATCGCTTCGACGTGAAGCGTGGGCTTCGCAACGCCGACGGGTCGGGCGTGATCGCGGGCATTACCAACATATCGAACGTACATGGCTACGTGATGTCCGACGGCGAAAAGGTAGCCGACGAAGGTCAGTTGCAGTTTCGCGGGTATGACATCTACGACCTGCTGCGCGACACCAGCGCGGCCAAGCGCTTCCGCTACGAAGAGATTGCCTACCTGCTGCTCATGGGCGAGCTTCCCACGAAAGATCAGCTGGAAGGCTTCATTGCCGCCATTGATGCCCAGCGCGAGCTTCCCGACGGGTTTACTGCGTCCATGATTATGAAGGACACCCCGCCCGACATTATGAACATGCTGTCGCGCACCATTCTGCTGCTGTACGCTTACGACACCGATGCGGAAAATCGCTCGCCTGAGCATGAGGTACATACCGCTATCTCGCTCATCTCGCGCTTGCCACGCATCATGGTGCTCACGCATTACGCCATGAATGCGCGCTACAACAACGGCTCCATGATCATGCACCGCTTCATTCCAGGGCAATCAACTGCGGAAACCATTCTGTCGATGCTGCGCCCCGACCGCCAATTCACGCCCGAGGAAGCGTGCATGCTCGACATCATGCTGTGCCTACACGCAGAACACGGCGGCGGCAACAACTCCACGTTCACCACGCGCGTGCTTTCGTCGTCTGACACCGATGCCTACTCTACGTATGCGGCAGCCATCGGATCGCTGAAAGGCAGCCGCCACGGCGGCGCGAACCGCCAAGTGTTGGCCATGCAAAGCGAGATCAAGCAGAACGTATCGAACTGGGAAGATGACGACGAGCTAGCCGATTACCTTGCGAGAATCGTGAACAAGCAAGCGTTCGACGGCACCGGGCTGATCTACGGCATGGGACATGCGGTGTACACGAAATCTGACCCGCGCGCCGTCATTTGCAAGCGGTTCGCTGAGAAGCTGGCATGTGGTACCGAATTTGAAGCTGAATTCCATCTACTGGAAAGCATCGAGCGTCTTTCTCCCGAAGTTATCTTGCGCGAAAAGGGCACGCACAAAGACATGTGCGCAAACATCGACATGTACTCGGGATTTGTATACTCCATGATGGGAATCCCCCAAGAGCTCATTACGCCGCTGTTCGCCTGTGGGCGCATCGCCGGTTGGGCAGCCCATCGCTTCGAGGAAATTGTGTCGGGCAAGCGAATCATCCGCCCCGCTTACAAAAACTCGATGCGCGGCCTTCGTCCTTACACACCCATGAACGAACGGTAGCAGCAAGCGCGCACGCTCCGCCCCGTGCGTCCGGCATCGGGTGTGGCGTGGTATGTCGCGTGTAGTTGCGCAGCGAAGCGAGCACTGTCTGAGCACGGCACACCACGCCACGCCGGGTGCCGCCAGCGTCAGGCAAGCTCGCCGGCTGCGGGCGCTCAGACGGAGGGCGCTTAGCCCATTCCTAGCAGGTTCATCACCATTAACGCCACGGTAAGCAACGTGACAATAGCAACTGTCACCCAAATAAGCACGCGGCTGACCGGGCCTACTGTCTTTCCGCGCATCACGTGCTTATCGCTGGCGATGATGGCCATGAGCACCAGCAGCACCGGCAGGATAACGCCACAGACGAACTGGCTGAACAGCATCATCGCCATCAGGTTAATGCCAGGGATAAGCACCACCACGGCCGACAGGAACGTCACGAACGTCAAAATACCCTTGAAAATGGGAGCTTCTTTCCATGTGAAGCTGACGCCGGCTTCCCAGCCAAACGCCTCACATATTACAAACGACGTGGTAAGTGGCAGCACACACGCCGCCAAAAACGACGCGCCAATAAGCCCGATGGCAAACAGCATGCGCGCATACGGGCCGGCAAAAGGCTCGAGCGCCATGGCGGCGTCAGCTGCGGTTTCGATGCGAATACCTTCGGGGAACAGAACTGTTGCCGTGGTTACCACGATAAACCAGGCAATCACGCACGCTACCACCGTGCCGCTGATGGCGTCGACCTTCATGGACAAGCTGTCGTCCATGGTCATGCCCTTTTCCACCAAGTTGCTTTGTAGGTAGAAAATCATCCACGGGGCGATGGTAGTACCCACCATCGCAATCATGAGCGACACGTATTCGGGATCGTTTACCACCTGCGGTACGAACGTGCTAGAAAGCGCCTGTTCCCAGTTAGGGCCGGCCATTATTGCCGCCACGATATAGGTTACAAACACCAGCGACAGCACCAAGAATACTCGCTCAACACGCTTGTAGTTGCCACCCACCACCAGCGCCCACACCGCTAATGCGGCAACGGGCACGGTGACGTACTTCGACACGCCGAACATCTCCATGCCACTCGCAATACCCGCAAACTGCGAGATGATGGTAGCGATGTTACCAATGAGCAGGCACACCATAGCGATGGCGGTCAGGCGTATACCGAAGCGCTCGCGGATAAGCGCTGCAAAACCCTTGCCCGTAACAGCACCCATGCGCCCGGCAGTAATCTGCACCACAATAAGTAACACGCACATGATGGGAAGCGCCCACAGAGTCTTGTAGCCAAACAAGGCTCCTACCTGGCTGTACGTAGCAATGCCGCCGGCGTCGTTTCCCGCCATAGCCGTGATAATGCCCGGACCCATAGCTGCCAGCACCACCAGCAGCGTCGACTTCTTCACAGCAGGGGCACTCTCGTTCGCAGCACCGGATGCTGTCCCGTCTGCCACTAGCTCATTGCGAGCGGTGTTTGTAATACTCGCAGCGCTAGCAGAAGTCTTTGCGGAAGCGCCCATAGCACCGGTGCCTTTCGCCAGCTTGCGCAGCTTTCGATCTTTCAGCATTCCCATCGCGCGCCCCCTATGCCGAATAGCCTGTGAACTGGAACAGCGCCATCGTATAAGCAACCATGAACACCACGAAAGCGGCCATTCCGACAATCGCCTTCAGCGCCGTTATCTCGGGGCTCTCGCTGTTCACGTCTTCTTCGATGGCATCCCATGCGTCATCCACGGTAACGATACCCAGCAATATGCCGTCCTCGTCTACCACGGGCATGGCGGGCAACTCGTATTTGAAGATGTCGGCCGCCACATCGTCTTCAGTTTCGTCGGGCGTGGCGAAGATAACATCATCGAACATGACGCTTCCCACTTCGGCGTCGGCCGGCGTAAGCACCAGTGTGCGCAACGACAACAGACCCACGAACTTGTCGTAATCGTCCAGCACGTACACGTAGTGCACCGTGGGGAAATCTTCGGGCAGAGCGCGCAGAATCTCCACCGTTTCGGCAACGGTGGTATCGCTGTTCACAGCAACAAACTGCGTGGTCATCATACCGCCGGCGGTACCATCCTTATACCCCAACAGACGACGAATTTCCGTAGCGTCTTCCAAACCCATCAGGCGCAACAGCGTTTCGGCCTTCTCGTAGGACAAGTCGCGCACAATGTCGGCAGCATCGTCAGGATCCATGCTGCCCAACAGGTTAGCAGCGCGTGTGTCGTCAATGTCCTCGAAGAAGTCGGCTTGGTACTCGTCTTCCATTTCGGAAATGGCCTCAGTGGCCTGCGCGTCATCCAAATGAGCAAACACGGTGGCACGCTGACGCGGGTCGAGCTGCTCTAGAATGTCGGCTACGTCAGCAGGATGCAGCTCGTCAAGGCGCTTATGCGTAACCGACAGCTGCACGCTCGACAGGTCGCGATCGAGCAGGTCCATGTAATTCCACGCGATGATCTGCTCGTCAATGCGCTTGCGAAACACCTTCGCAATGGCAACAGCGGCGCGCTCGATCCACGGCGCAAGCCCGCGCAAGATGCCGCGAAAACCAACTTCGGCACCCAGCAATCGTAGATGGCTACCCGACACCGACAGCTTGAGGTCGTTTACGCGCACCACCTTCAAGCCCTGCGTATCGACAATCTGCTTATTCAACAAATCGCGCGCGAGCAGCACCTCTTCGGGCTGTAAGTAGCTGAAGCGAATGTCGTGAGACTGCACCTTCAGCGTGATGCCGTCCTCACCGAACTCGCCAACATATTTGCGCCACGAGATCATGAAGGGCACATTGCCCGGCCCTTTAAACGCCAAACTGGTGATGCGCGGAAACACCTCGTTGGTAGAGATAGCCAGATCGGACACTACGCCGATCTTTTCTCCTGTGGAGTCGACAACCGGCTCGCCAAGAAGTTGTGAGAGATAGAGCATGATAAGCTCCCTTTCCATCGAGCCCGCTCGCAACGCAGCGACGCCGCGCGTTTCCAGCATGACAGATGGTTTTCAAACGCTGAAACAGCGTACGAAAAGCATCTGTAAAGCTTCGTACGAGTAGGTGGGCAGCTACCTTCAGCCGCCCGAAAGGGAAGCCGAAGGAACTACATACTGTGAGGTTTCGGTTTTCGAACCTTCACCTATGGTCCTTTCCTTCTATTAACATGAATCAAGCTGGTCAGAAAAATGATTTCTGACCAGCGATTTCCCTGGTGCCCCCGATACGATTCGAACGTACGACACCCGCTTTAGGAGAGCGGTGCTCTATCCCCTGAGCTACGGAGGCCTGCCATCAGTGCATCTTGCGCTGCTCACGTGAGCAACTCAAAGCGGCTGCTATTGTACACCATCAATCCGACTGCGCGGCAGGATTTACATCGCCGCCCGTGCCGGTACCACCGGTATCGCCACCGGTGTCACCGGAGCCGCCTGACCCTGAGCCGCCGGAACCACCGCTACCAGTATCGCCCGGGCTTGGCTCGGGTGTAGGAGCGGGCGTCGGTTCAGGTTTCGGCTCGGGGCCGTTGCTGATAACAATGGTCACCACGCTGCCGTTTTCAACCTTCTGCTTCGCCGACGGGTTCTGACTAATCACGCAACCAGCAGGAACCTTGTCACTGTACTCGTACTGCCACTCCACCTGGAAGCCCGCCGCACGCAGTTCGGAATCGGCTGAGTTCGCGTCATCGCCCACCACGTTAGGTACCGTAATGCTCTCGATACCCAGCGAAGGAACATACTCGACCACGCTTCCCTTCGCGGCCTTTTCACCAGCAACCGGTGACTGCCTGATCACGTGGTTTGCCTCAATGGTGTCGGAATATTCCGCCGTGCCCGAACGCGCCGACAGGCCAACTGCCGCAAGAGCATCCTGCGCCTGCTCGATGGTCATGTTCTCCAAATTGGGAACCGTAACCTCTTCAGTTCCCTGCGAAATCTTCAGGTTTACGCGCGAACCTTCCTTGGCCTTCGTACGTCCTTTCGGGTCTTGACTGATCACCTTGCCAGCCTCAACCGACTCGTCATACACCGAATCGGTGGTGCCCACCTCGAAGCCCGCCGCCTCAATGGCAACCGTTGCCTCGTCAAGCGTTTTCCCGGTAACGTCGGGTACTTCTATACCGTCACCGCCACTTGTGAGCGCGAACACCGCAATGGCGATAGCAGCCAGCGCCGCCAAAACACCCACGACAATGCCGACCGTCTTCTTCGTGCTCGAACCCGAGGAATCGCCGCGGTCTCTATCGGAATAATGCGTGGAAGCAGGACGAGTAGTGCCCCCCGGAATCGCGCCCATAACCTGCGTGCTATCACCCATCGAAGCAACCCCGCCCATCAGCGCAGTCTGCTGCTGGGTGAAGTTGTCAACCGACGTTGCACGACCGGCTAGATAGTCGTTGAGCGCCGTGCGCATTTCGCGCGCCGTGGAGAAGCGGTCGTAGGGGTTTTTCTCCATGGCCTTCAGGATGATGTTTTCGAGCACCGGATCGATGTCGGGATTGATTTCGCTCGGTGCCAGCGGGTATTCCTGCACCTGCTTCATAGCTACGCTTACCGCATCGGGAGCGTCAAAGGGTAGCTTGCCCGTGGACGCCTCGTAGAGCACCACGCCGAGCGAGTAGATGTCGCTTGCCGCCGTGAGGTCCTTACCCTGCGCCTGCTCGGGCGAAATGTAATGAGCCGTGCCCAACACCGAAGACGTGCGCGAGTTCATGGAGTTCTTCGCACGCGCAATGCCAAAGTCCATGACCTTCACGTTGCCGTCGGGCTGCACCATGATGTTTTGCGGCTTGATGTCGCGATGAATGATGTCTTGATTGTGTGCCACCGACAGCGCCTGGCATACCTGCGACCCGATTTCGGCAACCTTGCGCTGATTGATAGCACCACGTTCGTTGATGGCGGTCTTGAGGTCAGACCCGCGCACGTACTCCATCACAATGTAGTAGGTGCCTTCGTCCTGTCCCCAGTCATACACGTTCACAATGTAGGGACTCTGTAAGTTAGCAGCAGAGGCCGCTTCCTGCTTGAACCGCTGTGTAAACGCCGGATCGGCGGCGTATTGCGGAAGCATCACCTTCACCGCAACCATACGCCCCAAAACCGTATCCTGCGCACGGTACACCTCGGCCATGCCACCGATGCCAATGCGCTCGGTGATTTTGTATCGGCCGCTGAACACTCTGCCTATCATGTTTCCGGTCACGTTTTTGCTCCTTTAGGCTACATGCTGGGCTGCACATTGTTCAACATTACTATGCGAACAATCAGCATACCCTATCTACAGCGCTCCTTGCACGCGCAACGTCTCACTTAACACACTCTGCGCTTTTTGTGCCCCTTCTCCTGTATCGCCCTTCTCGATGACAATGGCCACCACCACGCTTGGATTGTCGGCAGGTGCCATTCCCACAAACCAGCTGTCGCTTCCGTCGGCCTTCTCGGCAGTACCGGTCTTGCCAGCCACTTCGACGCCTTGAATGGCGGCAGCATAGCCGGTACCGTTTGTCACCACGCCCTTCAATACCTCGCGAACACGCTCGGCCGTGGTTTCGCTCACCGCCTGCATGAGCTTGCTTGGCTGGGTGGTGGAGCTGCGTTCGCCATTTGCGTTATACACGCCGTTCACCAGATACGGCTGCATGATGGCACCGTCGTTCGCGATAGCGCAACCCACCAGGGCCATCTGCATCACTGTGGCATTCGGGCCGCGCTGACCCACCGGCTCGCCCGCAGCCGCCCACGCCGTTCCCCACACCGACATGTTCGCAGGATCGGCCATGAGCGACATAGCCAGCGGCACGTCAAAGGGTATGTTTTCATCGAAGCCGAACGAATCGGCCCCTTCCACGAGCATTTCGGCCCCCATCTGCTCGCCAAGCTGACCAAACACGGTGTTCGACGAATACCAGGTTGCCTGCTCGAGTGTGATGTCGCCATATGACTCGCCTTCGTAGTTCGATACCTTCGCGCCGCCGATATCCATAGACCCCGGCGAAGCGAACAGCGTATCTTCCGAAGCGATGTTGTTCTCGAAAGCGGTTGCCAGCGACACGATCTTAAATGTTGATCCTGGCGCATAGAGCGTTTGCGTCGCACGGTTCAGCAGCGTGCCCGAACCGTCGTCGGCACCCGCCCCCGCAGCTTCAAGCAGGCTTTCTATCTGCGCAGCATCGTAGGTGGGAGAAGACGCCATGCCCAACACAGCTCCAGTGGTGGGATCGATTACTACACACGCACCTTTTTCGCCAGCAAGCGCGTTTTGGGCGGCCTGCTGCACGGTTGAGTTAATAGTAAGTTCCACGTCGTTTCCGGCACCACCAATACCAGCAAACGAATTTAGCACGTCGGTCCACGAGGCAAAGCCGCGCTGCCCCTGCAACACGTCGTTTTGCGATGCTTCGATACCCGACGACCCGAAGCGATCGGATGTATACCCAACCACATGAGCCGCCAAATCACCCGACGGATACACGCGATCGTAGGTGCCATCGTCTTGTTGGACGCTTTGTGCGAGCACCACACCATCGTAGGTTGATATCGTGCCGCGTTCGGTCTTCGATTGCTTCACCATCGTATGGTTGTTGCCCGGCATGTCCTGGTACTTCTGCGCGTCGACCACCATAATCATAGTCAGATTCGCAACCAGCAGCGCAAACATGAGCGCAAAGATGATCATCACGTTGGTAAGACGCTTGCCCACCGAAATACGACCAAGCACACTGTCGGAATGCTTGCTGTGCGCCATGGTTGCCATGGCCATTTCGCGACCAACACCTGTGCCGTCGTCGCCGCAACGCATGAGCAAGCCAACGGAAATGAAGCTGGCCAAAAGCGACGAGCCGCCCTGGCTGATGAAGGGCAGCGTTAGACCCGTAAGCGGTATGACTCGCGTTACGCCACCAACAATAATGAACGCCTGCAAGACAATAATAGAGGTGACACCCACCGCAATGAACGAGCTCACGTCGCTTTTCGCGCGCGCCGCAGTCACGCAGCCGCGTACCGCCAAGCACAAGAACAGCAGCAGCACACCCGCCGCACCTAAAAGCCCGATTTCTTCGGCGATGGAGGCGAAAATGAAGTCGCTTTCCACCACGGGAATTTGATCGGCAAGCCCGTTGCCAATTCCCACACCGAACAGATCGCCGTCGGCAATGGAATAGATGGCCTGCACCAGCTGGTAGCCGGTGTTCTGCGCATCGGCGAAGGGGTCGAGCCACGTTTGCACGCGAATCTGAACGTGATCGAACATCAGATACGCGCCAACGCCGCCAATGGCAATGAGCAGCAGGCCGACAACCAGGTAAAACTTCTTACCCGTGGCAACGTAGAGCATGATCAGGAACACGAAGAAGAACACGAGCGCGCTGCCGAGGTCTTTCTCGCCAACCACGATAAGCATTGCCACGCCCCACATAAGCAAAAGCGGTAGCAGCGTGCGAACGTCGGGCAGGTGAAACGGCCCCAACCGCCCCGTAAACACCGAGAGCATCTCGCGGTTTTCGGCAAGGTACCCCGCCAAGAACAAAACGATGACCACCTTGGCTACTTCGCCCGGCTGGAATGAGAAGCCCGCGATGTTGAGCCAGATGCGGCTACCGTAGTTCTCCATGCCTATGACCGGAAGCAGCGGCGAGAGCAGCAACAGTAAGCCAAGCACAATGAGAATAAGCGGATAGCGTGCCACGTTGTCGAGATTGCGCGACAACGCCATGACCACCACCATGCCGGCGATGGCCACGAACAGCCACAACACCTGGTTCACGGCGAGCTCAGGCGCAAGGCGCGTCACGAAGGCGATGCCGATACCCGACAACGCAAACACGAGCGGCAAAATAGCCGGATCAGCGTCGGGGGTGAAACGGCGTGCAGCAAGATGAGCCACGCCGAACGACGCCAGCAGCCCAAGCGGCACACCGAGCGTGCTAACGCTTAAGCTTTGCCCCTGGTTGAGAGCCAGCATGGCATACGGAAGCAGCACAACCGGGGCCGCTATGCACAAAAGGACGAGTTCGAGATTGCGCCGCGTCATACCTGGCCCCCTTCCCCGCCTTGAGCCGACGAGTTGTTAGTTGCAGAAGCACCCGATGCGCCATCTGTGGCGTTGGCTTCACTGTTTGCCGCAGTATCTGCGCTGTCTGCTCCATCCGCCTCGTCCGTTTTCCCCTTGTTTGCCGAAGCCGGCAAGTTCTGCCCCGAGCGCTCGGCTATGTCGCGCTCGTATTCGCTCACCAGCTGTTCTGCAGCTTCGACGCTGTCAACCCGGATTCCCTCTTCTAAGCGATTAGCCACGCCAGGCTGCAAATCACTCACCGACACGTCGGTAGTTCGTTCGAGGTTCGAGAAACTCATGCCCAGCACTTCGTCGGGAAGACCTCGATAAATGGCAACCTTGCCGTTGTCGGCGGCTAGGTAGGCCACCGTGTTAAGGTACGTGTGGCACGCGAACGCCGTTCCCGCGAGAATGGCGGCGAATAGCACCAGCACGAACGCCACGAACACCTTGGTTTTCAGTGCAACTTTCTTGCGCTGCGACTCGGCGAACCCGGTCACGTCGGCCACCACAACCGTTACATTGTCGTAGCCTCCCGCCCCGATGGCTTGATTCACCAGCTGTGCGGCACAGCGCTGCGGGTCGCGCGTGCGTAGCAGCACGGCTTCCATCTCGTGATCTTCGAGCATACCCGACAAACCGTCGGAACACAGCAGCAAACGGTCGCCTGTCTTCACGTTGATCTCGTAGATGTCGGCACACATGTTCGCGTCGCTGCCCAGCGCGCGGGTAATCACCGACCTGCGTGGATGCACGCGCGCCTCTTCGGGCGTGATCTGCCCGCTTTCTATCATGTCGGCCATAAGGCTGTGATCGCGCGTAATCTGCTGCAGCTTTCCGTTATGCAGCAAGTAAGCACGGGAATCGCCAACTTGCGCGATGACCAGGCGTTCACCTTCCATCATAGCAGCCGTGCACGTGGTTCCCATGCCCGCGCGGCCCTGACCTTCACTCGCCGCTTGAATGATGGCGCGATTCGCTTCCTCAACCGCAAACGCAAGCGCTTCGCCGTCGGGATGCTCGGGCGCGAGCCGCGATATGACGTCAACCGCTATCTCTGAGGCCACCTCACCTGCGGCGTGCCCACCCATGCCATCAGCCACCACATACAGCGGCGGCGCAACGATGAGACTGTCTTCGTTGTGGTCGCGAACGCAGCCGATGTCCGTTCTCGAACCAAACGAAGACACCGGCGCACGGCGGGAGCGCGACGACGAACGCGCGTGTTTGGCCGCCATTACACGTACCTTACCCGAATGGCGACATCGCCAACGTTTACCACGTCGTTGCTCTTGAGCGCCGTCGGCGCGGTTATGAGCTGGCCGTTTACTGCCGTGCCGTTCGTAGAACCTAAGTCCTCAACAAACAGGTTTTGTCCCATCAGAGTAAAACGCGCATGCCTTCCCGAAACGTATGCGGCCCCAATTACGATATCGGCACCAGGATTGCGCCCGACAATGACCGGGCCATGCACGACGATGGACACGCCGCGAAGCTCTTTCGGGCCGCGCTCAACCGATAGCTTCCACGTACGTTCCTTCCTGCGCTGTCCGCGAACGAGACCGATGCCCGTTTTCATGATGGCGAACAGGAACAGGTACAGCAGCGCAACAAACAGCAGCCTGGCTACGAGCAGTACGATGTCTATCACAGCAACGGCCCTTTCCCGTGGTTACGCAGTTGTGTACATGAGGATGGTGGTGCCGATGGTGATGCGATCGCCCAAGGCGAGCGGGCTTTTCGCGATGGCGCGGTTGTTGACCATGGTGCCGTTCGTGGAACCGAGGTCGGTTATCACCCACACGCCCGACGGATCGAGCGAAAGCTCGGCATGGCGGCGCGATGCGTTAATGTCGTTGATTTGAATGTCGTTGGCAGATTCGCGACCGATGGTCATGTGCGAACCGCGCAGGTCGTACCTTCGGCTGCTGGCCATATCAACCAAGCACGCCGCACGAGCGGGCGGCTCGGGGTTGGCTGGCGCCATCACGCCTTGATCGAGCATGACGGTGTTCGGCTTGGGCTGCCAATCGGCCGGCACGTTTGACGCAGGTCTATTGACAGCTGCGGCAGCACCGGCGGCGGCAGCGGCAGCGGCACCGGCGCCAGCAGCGGCAGCAACACGCGGCGCAGCCGCTTTTCGCGGAGCAGCGCCGGCGCCGCGCGAAGCAACAACGTTTGGAACGCCTTGCGGGAACGGGGCGCTCTCAGCGTCACCGTCGTCGTTGCCCTGATAATCGTCGTAATCGAGACTGTTGAACGTGTACTCGCCATAGTCGATGGAATAGTCAAGTTCTTCTTCAGGCACATAGGGCAGCGGCTCTCTTGCGCCTGCGCGACCATAAGCCCCCTGATCCTGCACAACATCGTCGTAATCATCCGCGTACGCCTGCGGCTGGAACTGCGGTTGCATCTGAGCCGCCTGCGGCTGGCGCGCCGAGCGAACCTGCTGAACCGGCTGATCGAAACCAGGCTGCGCACCCATGCCGTAGTCACCACCCGCGCCACGCGCGTTGAAACGTTGCGCCGCGACGCCCGGAGCCCCCGGGCGCCCAGCGGGAGCTAGGCCATAGCGCTGCATTTCTTCGGCGCGAAGCTGAGCCACGATAGGAGCCGCCACCATTTCGGCGATGACCTCGAACTTGCCGTGCTTCAGCGCGTCATCAACAACGAAGCGCACCAATGGCTGACCGTCCATAACCATACCTTGCTCGGACGCCTTCGCCGCAAGATAGGTTTCGGTTTCGCCCGCAAGCGTGGGATAGTACCCGAACAGGCGCTGATCGTCGTCGGGATTCACGAGCACGGTATACAGCGTGGGCGCGAACTGCTTGCCCGCGCCAACCATCTTCTCGCGCCGCATTTGCTTCTCGGCCTTCTTCGTAATTTGCACCGGCGAGATGGGGGTTTTGATAACCTTATCGGCAGCGCCTTCGAATGTGTCTTCCATTCTGCCTTCGAACCTGGAAAGAAAACCCATCGTATTCCCTCGCATCTTTGTTGTTCTTGCCATGCGCGCCAGCAAAACCTGCGAACCCTTTCGTTTTAGTACGCAGCCTATAGCCAACAGGCATGTTTTTTCGTCTACTCTCCGAATGTCCTATTTTGCCATAAACAAAAGCCCTCGGAGAGATGTAACGCAATTGTCACGAAAGAATCGAGTGCACGGCACATAAGCGGGCGTGCGGCGAGGTCATGTGTCAAAGGATCACACTGTGCTAAAAGGTCAAAAACAGCAACTCTCATTGTGCCATTTGGTATGACCCTTTGACACACTTCAGATACCTTAGTCCTTGAACAGTCCGAAACGGCGCATGGCCGACGCGAGCGGCAAGCCAAGCGCATACATTACCACCGCTTCGCCCAAACCAGTGGCAACCACTCCGAACAAATACATGGGCAGATACATGCCATCAAGCGCAATGGATGTGAATGGAATGGTGTAGTAGCCAAGCCCCTGCAAGATGAGGGGAAGATACGCAGGAACAATCAGTGCGTTAGCGATAACCGGGCCGAGCAAGGCAAGCTTTGTTTTATCGCGGAATTTCCAACACCACAGCGCCCCAATACAAGTAGCCGCGCTGCCGAACACCACGTCGAGCAGCCCCAACGCACCAGTTCCGTTGATGGCTAGTGACATCAGGTTTGCCACCACGCATCCCACCGTAAGGCCCGGAATAGCT
Organism: Adlercreutzia sp. ZJ138; assembly: GCF_011038935.1. Classification (NCBI taxonomy): domain Bacteria; kingdom Bacillati; phylum Actinomycetota; class Coriobacteriia; order Eggerthellales; family Eggerthellaceae; genus Adlercreutzia; species Adlercreutzia sp. ZJ138. Next base: position 142,300 of record NZ_JAAKEA010000004.1, read on the forward strand.
GCCGGGGTGAACAGCGCCACCACGCATACCGCCTCCGATATGCGGAATTGCACTGGTCCCCACGCAAGCCCCTGCAACAGCAACAGCGCTACCAACGTGGCGGCAGCGTAGACCGCTGCAATAACGCCTGCACGGGCAACATAGGTTGTTCGTTCATTTCTCATGGGATTCCTCCTGTCTCCGCGCGGGGCATCTGCGCGAAAACACGAGGTAGACAAAGGGGAAGAGGTGGGGCACATGCTATGCGTTCGCACGTCATGCGTTCGCATGCTATGCATCATGCGCTCGCTCTCAGCGGCACGGCACCTGCACCGCAGCTGGCGTCTTGCCTGAACAGCGTAGCATCTGCGTGACAGTCAGCGTCTTAGCCATGCAGGTGCTGCGTGACGCGCAACCGAACTTCTTCCTTCGTCAACGTTCGTCGTCCGCACGGATGAACCGCGGGCTATGGGCAACTGATACGATTGCGCGCGCAGGGCCCAACGATGCACGCACAAAGCGGCACTACCGTGCAGGCAAAAGCCCGCAACAACAAAACCGCCGCCGCGAAGTATAGCAGAAGCTTTCCTGTAGTTCTGCCACAGCAACTATCAAAGCGCAAGCATGTGACAATAGGGTCATTCTGTCACATGCTATTGTCACATGATTTGCCTAATGTAAGCTACTGAATGCCTGCGTGCCCTAATGCGAGGAAGTTCATAATGAGGGATACCATTGCCTCTTTCTCGTCTGAACGAGACTCCGCAATCATGATGGTGGTGGCCACGAGCGAGTCGTCGCCCACAGTTTTGTTGCCGTTCTCGTACAGCAGACCGTTGCGGTCGAGGAAGTAGAGGAACAGGCTCGCTGCAATACGCTTGTTGCCATCGTGAAACGAGTGGTTCTTCACCACGAAATACAGAAGGTTCGCAGCCTTTTCTTGGACGGACGGATATAGCTCCTGACCGCCGAACGACTGGTAGATGGCTGCGATACTGCTGCGGAAAGAGTCATCCTTCTCCTTCCCGAAGATATCACTCTCGCCGGAAAAGCGCAGGCTGTCGATAAGGTCGCGGCACTCGTCGTATTCAAGCACGTAGACGCTCTCTGAGCCCTTGGGTCGACTAAGACGCTGGTGGTCGTAATCATCCAGCAAATCGAGCGCAGGTGCGTAACTCTTCACGATTTCGAGGATTTGACTGACCCCGAGATCGCCAGAGAGTCTCTCCATCACGGAAACCACTTGGGCAAGCTGCTTGAGCCGGCGTTCGTTCTCAGCACGACCCTCGATGATGTAGCGGCGTAGTACATCAGTTGCCCAGCGGCGAAATTCTATGCCGCGTTGCGACTTCACGCGGTAGCCAACGGAGATGATGACGTCAAGGTTGTAGTATTCAACTTGGTAGGTCTTGCCGTCAGCGGCAGTTGTCGCAAATTTTGCGACAACTGCCGCTGCAGCCTCCCCCAGCTCCTCTTTGAGGGCGTTTGCGATGTGTTTTCCGATGGTCTTAACGTCGCGGTCAAACAAAAGTGCCATCTGGGACCGATTGAGCCATACTTCTTCATCTCGAGTGTCGACGGTTACGTCCAGTTTCACCTCCCCGTCGGAAGATTCGAAAAGGACAAGGTTCGATGTGCTAGCTGCTTCAGACATGCTCGAGTCTCCTTCCTAGTAGAAATGGATAGAAGACGCTCGGCAAACAGGCTTAGCGTAACAGACAGGCGAACAATGAGCGCTTATTCATGGTAGCCGTTGGTAGGCTATGCGACAAGAAGGAATATTGCAGCTGCTATAGCAGTGACAATGGGGATTCTCGGTATCCAACCTCGCTCTTATGAGGAAGTTCTATCTCACCTACCGCGATGACAAGATTTCGGAAACACCGTTTACGAAATTCGCAAACCTCCCAAGAACCGACACGGGACGTCAGTTTTATGTGAGCTGGTCTCATTACTTAAAGCTGATGCGTAAGTTAATTTACAAAGATACGCTGCGTCCTTCCATTGCCCTCGCGGAAGGGATGCAAATCATTTATCTCTAACCATGCGACACCGCCAGTTTCTTCGCACTTGCCGCATATTGGCTCTCAAGCTGGGGCAGGACGCAGAGACAGTATTTTGGCTAGATCTTGCCCAGATTGGAGAGCTGTAATCTATTTTTTCGCAATCGGCTTTCCCCATCGTGCCTCCTATAGTATTATTATTGCAAATTAATACTATAGGAGGCACGATGGATAAGGCTGAGCTTATCTCTAAACTGAAGAGGATCGATGAAGACGTCTTCTTTTCTGGAATCCTTCGGGAAGGCCAGCGTGTCGGCATCATCATAGTGGGAGCAAGCGCATTGCTGCTGAACGACCTCTCGTCAAAAGGGGCAACGAAAGACGTCGACGTGCTTCGAGCCGAGGAATCAGTGAAACCTTTCCTTTTCAGCGATGCTGATTTCAACAACCAGTGCGCAGCTTACGAAGCATGTCTCCCCTACAATTTCGAGGATCGCATCGAGCGCATTGACCTGGACACCTACGCGCTCGATATTTACGTTCCTTCGCTTGAAGATATAGCGGTAATGAAGCTGTATCGATGGGAAGCACCCGACGTGGCCGATTTGACTGCACCTGAGTTCCTGGAAAAGCTGGACTGGGCGGCACTCGATCACCTTGTGCATTCTCCCGAAGAGGCAGCGGCAAGCCGTTGCGCTCTCCCCGAGCAAGATCGAGAACTAAAGAATCTGCTTCATAACTATCGCACGTACGAGGAAGGATGGCGGCCATGATGCTCACGTTTCGCGGATTCCTTCTGAAATACTGCCAAGAGCTCGCAGGCGCGCAGACGTCAAGCCTGAAAAGGCTCTTCGCCATCGCGG